>DASWMA010000479.1:0-13602 GCA_036399995.1 Longimicrobium sp.
GCCTTTCGCGATTGCCGAAGGAGCGAGGGGTCTCTCCCAAAAAATTTCGATACTCAGCGCGAGCGCGGCCTGCAGCCACTCGTCGATGAGATCGGTGCGAGCGGGCAGGAGATCTGCTGCAACTAAATCTGCGATGAACCTGAAAGGGAGGGACGTCATCGCCGCTCTCCGCGTGCTTCGGGGTCCTTCGCTGCTTCGCGATCCCCGGGCGGGAACCGGTCTCCGCCCCGCGCGCCGTTCTGCGCAGGGCAGCGCGGCGGGAGCCCCACGGCGAGACGCCTTTCTCCCGACTATCCCGAGCGGGTGCGGCGGGGTAGATTGGCGCCCGATTCCATGGACTTCCGATCGACCAGCGTGAGTGGGATGATGGACCTGAGAGGAGTGTTCGCCCCGGCAACCACGCCGTTCGACCCCGTGACCGGCGAGGCCGACCCGGTGGCGATGCGCGCCAACCTGCGGCGCTGGCTCGAGGCGCCGCTGGCGGGGGTGGTGCTGTTCGGCAGCACCGGCGAGGGGCCGCTGCTGGACGAGGACGAGAAGGCGCGGCTGACCGGCGCGTGCCGCGAGGTGGTGGACGGCGGCCGGCTGCTGCTGGCCGGCACCGGCACCGAATCGACCCGCGCCACCATCCGCGCCACCCGCGCCGTGGCGGATGCGGGGGCCGACGGCGTGCTGGTGCAGCCGCCCTCGTACTACCGCCCGTCGATGACGCCCGACGCGCTGCGCGACCACTACGCCGCCGTTGCCGACGCCTCGCCGATCCCCGTGATCCTGTACCAGGTGCCGCCGCGCTTCAGCGGGGTGGAGCTGCCGGCGGGGCTGGTGCACGAGCTGGCCAAGCACCCCAACGTGGTGGGGATCAAGGACTCGACCGGCGACCTGAAGACGCTGGCCGCGCTGGTGGACGCCTGCGGCCGCAACGCGCAGGTGCTGGCCGGAAGCGGCGCCGTGCTCTACGGCTCGCTCGAGGCGGGGGCGGCGGGCGGGATCCTGGCGGTGTCGCTGCTGGCCCCCGCCGAGTGCGCCGCGCTCTTCGAGGCCTTCGCCGAAGAGCGCTTCGCCGACGCCGGCCGCATCCAGGAGCGGCTGGCGCCGCTGCACCGCGCCGTCGTGGCCGAGATGGGGAACCCGGGAATCAAGGCGGCGCTCGACGAGCTGGGGATGCACGGCGGCGCGCCGCGCCCCCCGCTGAAGCCGCTGCGCGAGAAGGAGCGGCCGAAGGTGCGCGAGGCGCTGGCCGCGGCGCGGCTGGCTTCTCCCGCCGCGGCCTGAGCCGTGCAGCAGGTGTTTCCCCCTGCGGCGGCGGACGAGGGTGGTTCGCCGCCGGCGAGGTGTTTCGTTCCGGACGCGGCGGGTCCGCGTCCGCATCGTTCCGTTATCCACCCTGCGGCTTGAACCCGGAGCCGAACCGAGCATGATCCTGAAACGCACCCTCCTGTGCGCGGCCGCCATGGCCGCGCTGGCCTCGCCCGCCGCGGCGCAGGCCCCCCTTCCCACCGCGGCCAACACCGCGCAGTGGGACACCTTCCGCGCCCGCCCCTTCGACACCGGGCGGATGTGGACCTTCGACGTGCCGCCGCTGGACTACCTGCAGCGCACCTACAACTTCCGCCCCACGCAGGCGTGGCTCGACAACGTGCGCAGCGCCTCGCTGCGCTTCGCCACCTGGTGCTCGGCGAGCTTCGTGTCGCCCACGGGGCTGGTGCTGACCAACCACCACTGCGCCGTGCCCACGCTGGAAGGGGTGCAGCGGCAGAGCGAAGACCTGCTGACCAACGGCTTCTACGCCGCCACGCAGGCCCAGGAGCGCCGCGCGCCGGGGCTGTTCGTGGAGCAGCTGGTGAGCATCGAGGACGTGACGCGGCAGATGACCGCGCCGCTGGAGGGGACCGGCACCGACGCCGAGCGTGCCGCCGCGCAGGCTGCCGTGCGCCGCGGGCTGGAACAGCCCGACAGCGTCCGGAAGATGCGCTACCAGGTGGTGGAGTTCTACAACGGCGGCCGCTACTCGCGCTACGGCTACCGGCGCTACGACGACGTGCGGCTGGTGTTCGCCCCCGAGCAGAAGATCGCCTTCTTCGGCGGCGACCCCGACAACTTCAACTACCCGCGCTACAACCTGGACATGGCGCTGTACCGCGTGTACGGCGACAACGGCCAGCCGCTGCGCCCCACCAACTACCTGCGCTGGAGCAGCGCCGGGGCGCGCGAGAACGACGTGGTGTTCGTCGTCGGCAACCCCGGCTCCACGCAGCGGCAGCTCACCAACGCGCAGCTCGAGTTCCTGCGCGACGTGACGCAGAACGCGCAGCTGGCGGTGAACCGCACCCGGCGCGACGCCATCATGGCGCTGGGCGCGCGCAACGAGGCGCGCCGGCTGGCACTGCGCGACGAGCTGTTCAGCATCGAGAACAGCATCAAGGCCGTGCAGGGGCGCGTGGAGGGCGAGGCCGACCCGGCGTTCTTCGGGCGCAAGGTGGCGTGGGAGCGTGACTTCCGCGCGGCGGTGAGCCGCAATCCGCAGCTGCAGCAGCGCTACGGCACGCTGTGGGACAGCATCGCCGCCATCCAGACGGTCAAGCGCCAGCTGGCCCCGGGGATCGCCTGGAACGGCTACCTGGGCTCGGCCCCGCTGGGGAACGCCATCGCGCTGGTGCGCGCGGCCGAGCCCAACGGCACGGCCTTCCGCTCGGCCGCGATGACCACGCCCGACCGGTCTGCCGCCGAGCAGGAGGTGGAGCTGGCCGCGCTGCTGAACCTGGCGCGGCGGCAGGTGCCCGACGACTCGCTGCTGGCGATGGTGCTGGCCGGCCGCACCCCCGAGGTGGCGGCGCGTGAGATCGTGGGCGGGTGGACGCTGGCCGACACCACCGCGCGCCGCACGCTGCTGCAGGGCGGCGCGGCGGCGCTGGCCGCGTCGAACGACCCGGTGATCGCGCTGGCGCGGCGGGTGGCGCCGGTGCTGGCGGCGCGCAACGCGCGCTGGCAGGCGCAGCTGGCGCGCGAGAACGTGTTCCGCGCGCAGCTGGGGCGGGCGTTCTACGAGGTGTACGGCACCAACGTGCCCCCCGACGCCACCTTCACCCTGCGCCTGGCCGACGGCGTGGTGAAGGGGTACGAGGCCAGCGGGATGATGCACCCCTGGCACACCACCTTCTACGGCCTGTACAACCGCGCCCGCGGCTTCGAGGAGAAGGGCGACTTCGACCTGCCGCCGCGCTGGGAGCGGCCGCCCCCGGCGCTGGACCTGTCCACGCCGTTCAACTTCGTGTCGACGAACGACATCATCGGCGGCAACTCGGGGTCGCCGGTGCTGAACCGGAACATGGAGGTGGTAGGGCTGGTGTTCGACGGCAACCTGGAGTCGCTCCCCGGCAACTTCATCTTCGACGAGACGCAGAACCGCACGGTCTCGGTGCACTCGGCGGGGATCATGGCGGCGCTGCGGCACTACTACAACGCCACGCGGATCGTGAACGAGCTGTCGGCGTCGCGGTGAGCGGGCGAGTGCTTTAGTGCTGAGTGCTGAGTGCTGAGTGCGCGAACGGCGGCGGGCGGTCCGGCGATCCGGGCCGCCCGCCGTCTGTTTCCCGCGCTGGTCGTGGTCAGCGGCCGGTCCGCATGGATCGTTGCCGCAACAGGCTCTGCTGAGGGGTCACACGGAGGAACGGAGAAGAACGGAGGGAACGGAGAACTGCGACGATGTTCTCCGTTCCCTCCGTTCTTCTCCGCTGACTCCGTGTGGCCGTTGTTGCAGGTCGGTGCGCCACTTGTCGAGCATTCGACGGGCGTTCTCGATGGGGATGTTCTCCTCTGCTTCTCTGCTGCTCTGCGTGAGATTCTTCAGTCCTGGAACCGGAACGATTTCCGGCAACATCGTATCGGTCCACATGTCCAATTCTCGAACTGGCCGGTGACCGCCTGCGCGCCGGAAAAGAGAGCGGGCGGCCTGGAGTTCGGGCCGCCCGCTTTCGCCATCCTTGTCCGCGTGATCAGGGCCGCTGCGGATGCCCAGGCAACTCGATGGGACCAGGCAAGGATCCACCCAGATGACGAGCAGCATCCGCCTCGTCTCCCACAGGGTCGCCCCGGGATCGTTCATCCGCGCCAGCTCTTTCTCGATCGCTCTCTGGTGGAGCACCCCTCTGACGGCCAGCACGATCATTCCCACGTTCGCGCCGCACAGCAGGCTCAGGAGGAGACCGTGCCAGTGCACCCCGATGTAGCCGAGAACGATGTTCATCGCGATCCGAGTGCGCGGAGTGGACAACGAACTGGACAGGTGTAACCTGCTGATGGCCGGCGGTCGAATACAAGGGCGCGAACGTGTCGCGCAATTATCCCGCCAGCGTTGCAACACCCTGCTGCCGCGGCTAGGTTGTCGCCCGCCCGAACCCCCGTCTACGGACCCGATTCCTTACGCAGCGACCATGGCCGAATACAGCAACCTGACGCTCGAGGTGCAGGACCGCATCGCCGTCCTCTCCGTGAACCGCCCCGACAAGCTGAACGCGCTGAACGAGCAGACCATCCGCGAGCTGGGGGCGGCGATCGACGAGATCACCGGCCGCGACGACGTGGGCGGCGTGATCCTGACCGGCGTGGGCGAGAAGGCGTTCGTGGCCGGCGCCGACATCGCCGAGCTGGCGAAGATGGGGCCGGTGGACGGCATCGACGTCAGCCGCCTGGGGCAGCAGGTGTTCCGCCGCATCGAGCTCTCGCGCAAGCCGGTGATCGCGGCGGTGAACGGCTTCGCGCTGGGCGGCGGGTGCGAGCTGTCGCTGGCCTGCCACCTCCGCATCGCCAGCGAGAACGCGCAGTTCGGGCTTCCCGAGGTGAAGCTGGGGATCATCCCCGGCTATGGCGGCACGCTGCGGCTGCCGCGCATCGTGGGGAAGGGGCGCGCGCTGGAGCTGATGCTGACCGCGCAGTTCATCAAGGCCGACGAGGCGTACCGCATCGGCCTGGCCAACAAGGTGGTGCCGCAGGCCGAGCTGATGGACACCGCGCGGAAGATGATGGGCACCATCCTGGCCAACGGCCCCATCGCGCTGGGGCTGGCGATCGAGTGCACCACGCGGGGGATGGAGATGTCGGTGGACGACGGCCTGGCGCTGGAGAGCAACCTGTTCGGCCTGCTCGCCGCCACCAGCGACATGAAGGAGGGGATGCAGGCGTTCCTGGAGAAGCGGAAGGCGGAGTTCACGGGGCGGTAAGCCCCGGTGCGAAAGGCGCGGACGGACGGGTGCGGGGTATCATGCCGGATCGCCCGTCCGGCCGTTCTGGCGCTTCTCATGGAACGCGGCTTTCCGATACGCCTGGGTGAGTCATGAATGCCGGCTTCCTGATCTTCATGGTGTCGTGGGCCGCGTTCGCGGCGTGGAGCTGGCGGTGGCAGCGCCGGCATCCGCTGCGCACCACCGTGGCCGCGCTCCAGTCCCTCCCGTGGCTGGGGATGGGGAGGTGGGGCTTGCCGGTGTGGGTGTTCATGTCGCTGATGCAGGCGGCGCGGGCCGTGGAGATGGACCCGTTCCGCGCCCTGGGGGCGGGGCGCTTCTACGGCGAGCTGGCGCTGAACCTGGTGATCATGTATCCGCTCTGCCTGTGGGGCGACTTCCTGTACCGGCGCGGCATGGTGCGCTCCTTCGTCGTCCACGACGATCCCGCCCCGCCTTCGCCGCCCGCCCGATGACCACTCGCCTCGAACCCTCCCACACGCTCCACCGCCTCCTCCTCCCCTCGCCCGTGGGCCCGCTGCTGGTGGAGCACGACGGCGGCGCGGTGCGGACGATCCACTACTGGCCGCAGGGCGCGCATCCGCCCGCGGGGACGCGGGTGGAGCCCACGCGCGATGACGCGCTGGGGTGGGCGGTGGCCCAGCAGCTCCGCGAGTACTTCGCCGGCACCCGGCGCGGCTTCGACCTGCCGCTGGCGCCGGAGGGGACCGAGTTCCGGCAGCGCGTGTGGAACGCCCTCCGCTCGATCCCCTTCGGCGAAACGCGAACCTACCGCGACATCGCCGCGCAGGTGGGCGCGCCCAGGGGGATGCAGGCGGTGGGGCAGGCGAACCGGCACAACCGCATCCCCATCGTGATCCCCTGCCACCGTGTGGTGGCCGTGGGCGGCATCGGCGGCTACGCGGGCGAGGGCGCCGGCGGCAAGACGACGGACACCAAGCGCTGGCTGCTGCGCCACGAGGGCGTGGACGCATGATGGAGCGCGCCGGTGCGCGAGCGCGCACCCGGCTTCGTGTCGGCACCCCTAAATCCTTCACTCACCTCGCGTGTACCTCTCGCGGCTGCACCTGCGCAACTGGCGGAACTTCGCGGAGCAGGTGGTGGAGCTTCCGCCCGAGGGCGTCGCCATCATCGGCGACAACGGGCAGGGGAAGACCAACCTGCTCGAGGCCGTCTACTACCTGGAGATCTTCCGCTCCTTCCGCGGCGCTCCCGACGAGCAGCTGGTGCGCTTCGGCGAGGAGGTGTTCCGCGTGGAGGGGACGCTCAGCGCGCCCGGCGGGGGCGAGCGCACCATCGCCGCAGCGTTCGAGCGGCGGCGGCGCAAGAAGAAGGTAGTGGTGAACGGCGCCGAGCCCGAGCGGCTGGGCGACGCGCTGGGGCTGGTGGGCGCGGTGATCTTCTCCCCCGCCGACGTGGAGCTGGTGGCGGGGGGGCCGGGCGAGCGGCGGCGCTTTCTCGACATCGTCCTCTCCCTGGCCGAGCCGGGGTACCTGGGCGCGCTGCAGCGCTACAAGCAGGCACTTTTCCAGCGCAACTCGCTGCTGCGGCAGGGAAGCCCGCGCGCGCTGGTGCAGGCGTTCGACGACACGCTGGTGGTCTCGGGGAGCCGGGTGATCGCGGCGCGGGCGCGCTGGGTGGCGCGGCGCGAGGCGGGCTTCACCGGGCAGTACACCCGCGTGGCGGGCGGGCAGCCGGGGTTCATCGCCTTCGTCCCCTCGGTGGAGCTCCCCGAGGCCACGCCCCCGCCGGAGGACGTGGCCAGCGCCTTCCGCCACCAGCTCGAGCGCGTGGCCGACCGCGAGCACGCACGCGGGATGACGCTGGCCGGCCCCCACCGCGACGACCTGCGCTTCACCACGCAGGGGGCCGGCGGGCAGCCGCTGGACCTGCGCACCTACGGCAGCGGCGGGCAGCAGCGCACCGCGGCCATCGCGCTGCGGATGGTGGAGGCCGAGACGATCCGCGAGACGCGCGGCCGCGAGAGCGTGATCTTGCTGGACGACGTGTTCGCCGAGCTAGACGCCGGCCGCAGCCGCCGCATCATCGAGTGGATCGACGAGGCCGAGGGCGGGCAGGTGATCCTCACCTCGCCCAAGGAGACCGACGTGCAGATCCACGGCGGCCGGCTGCCGAAGTGGACCATCCGCGACGGCGTCGTCTCCCCGCTCTGACCGCAACGGCGTTATCTTGTGACGATGAGCCGGCTCGCTTCGACCCGCCGATGACGTCCGGCTCCGCCGCCGTCGTCCACGCATGGCTCGCCGCGGTGAACGCGGCCGACGCGGATGCGGCGCTGGCGCTGACCTCGCCCGACGTGACGATCATCGGGCCGCGGGGCACGGCGCGGGGGCACGAGGTGCTGCGCGCCTGGCTGGGCCACGCGGGCGCGACCTTCGCCACACGCGCCACGTTCGCACGCGGCGATGCCGTGGTCGTCGCGCAGCACGGCGTGTGGCGCGACGCCCAGATGGGTGCGGTCGTAGGCGAGGCGGAGGTGGCGACGCGCTTCCGGGTGGAAGCAGGGCACATCGCCGAGCTCGAGCGGTACGATGACCTCGCGTCCGCGTTGCGGGCAGCGGGCTTGGCCGAGACGGACGAAGTGCCGGCGGACGATGGAGATGGATGACCGAGCGCGGCCGGTGATCGTCAGGATGATGGACAGCGTGGAAGACGGCGCGGTGGCGCCAGGGACCAAACCCCAGATGGAGAACGGACGGATGATGCGTGCTGTGCGTACGATGATGGTGTTCGGGGCCGCGGCGCTGGTGGCGGGGGCGGCCGTTGCCGCGCGCCCGGCGGTGATGCGCGCCGAGCCGGCGGCGGCGCTGCACCTGCACCTGCTGCGCTCCGCCCCGGCCGCGGACAGCACGGTGGCGTCGCCCGCCGTGGTGCAGCTCTGGTTCTCGGAGGCGCCGCAGGTGGCGGTGACCCGCGTGCGGATGACCGGCCCCGGCGACCGTGCGGTGCGCCTGGGCCGCGTGCGCGCGGGCGCCGACCGCTCGGTGACCGCCAACGTGCAGGGCCGGCTGACTCCCGGGCGCTACACCATCGCCTGGCGCACCATGTCGCGCGACGGACACGCGATGCGCGGCACCATCCCGTTCACGGTAGAGGCGCGGTAAGACAGCCCCATCCCCGCCCTTCTCCCGAAGTGCGGGAGAAGCGGTGAACGGCAACACAACGGATCGGAAGCCTCGCGCTCGTCGCGGGGCTTTCGTGCTTCCATCGTGGCTCAACGGACGGTGGACCACTGCGCGTTTTGACGCAAAAGTCTTGACTTGCGCACGATTGCGCATTTACATGCATTGTCGGCATCCCTCTCCGCCGGCGCGGGTTCCTCCCACCACCGCGGTGTCCCCATGCCGCTCCTCTCCGGCCGTTTCTCTCGTACTGCGGGACTTCTCCTGCTGCCCCCGCTGGCCGCCTGCGCCGAGCGCACGCCCGTGGCGCCCGTCGAATCGCCCGGGCCGGCGGCGGAGGTGGCGAAGCTGCAGTGCACGGTGCAGGTGCGGGCCTCGTCGCTCACCTGTGCCACCGCCGCGCCCACCCAGCCCGCGGGCGTGCGCGGCGCGGTGATGATCCTGGGCGGGCAGGGCTATTACGTGCGGCTGACCAGCAGCGGCGTGTCGTACGACGCGGGCACCGGCATCCTGCGCGCCGACGTGACCGTGCAGAGCCTGCTGGGCCAGCCGATCGGCACCCCCAACGGCACCACGCCCGACACCGTGCGGGTGTTCTTCGAATCGGGCCCCACGCGCACGGCGGGAACCGGCCCGGTGGAGGTGGCGAACGAGCACGGGACCCGCACCTTCACGCGCTCCTTGCAGCCGTACTTCAACTACCCGGGGATCCTGACCACCGAGCAGACCAGCCCGCCAGTGGAGTGGCGGTTCTCGCTCCCCGCCACGGTGGAGACCTTCGTCTTCACCGTGTACGTGTGGGCGCCGGTCCGCGACCCGCTGGCGCTGCGGAAGGGCGACCGCAGGGGCGGTTTCTTCCCGCTGGGGCTGGGGGAGGCTCACTCGTGCGCGATTAGCTCCGACGGTCAGGCGTTCTGCTGGGGCTCCAACGACGACGGGCAGATGGGGAGCGCCGCGTCGGACAGCGTACCCGTGCTGGTCAGCGGGAGCGGGGCTGTGGGCGCCTGGTACTCGCTGGCCGCCGGGCGTTCCCACACCTGTGGCGTCTTGTTCGACCAGGGATTCTGCTGGGGTGACAACCAGTACGGGCAGCTGGGCACGGGGAGCGGGGGAGACAGCGCCACCCCGGTCGAGGTGATCCCCGGAGAGCTGTGGCTCCTGTTGACGGCGGGCGCCGCGTACACCTGCGGCTTCGGCACCGTCGGCGTGGTATGCTGGGGCGACGGCACGGCGGGGCAGCTGGCCACGGGCGACTCGGCATCGTCGGCCACGCCGGTCGCAGTGATGAGCGCGCCGCTGGACGCCGGCACCGACCACAGCTGCACGATCTCGGCTGGCCGCGCCGCCTACTGCTGGGGCGACAACTCCGCAGGCCAGCTGGGACGCGCGGGCCCGTCCACCGCCCGGGCGGTGCTGGTGGGCGGCAGCCACTCGTGGCGGATGGTGAGCGCGGGGGATGATTTCACCTGCGGCATCACCACGGACGACCTGGCGATGTGCTGGGGATCGGATTCGGCCGGGCAGCTGGGGAACGGCGCCGCGCCTGCCGGCACCACGCCCGTGGCGGTGGCAGGCGGACGGCGCTGGATGGAGATCAGCGCGGGGCGCGAGACCGCTTGCGGCATAACCATCGCGGGCGAGGCATACTGCTGGGGTTACAACGGCAACGGCGAAGTCGGCGACGGGAGCACCACCAACCGCAACGAACCGGTGCTGTTGGGCGGCGGCAGCTGGGCATGGATCAGCAACGGCGGCGACCACACCTGCGGCATCCGCACCGATTCCTGGATGCTCTGCTGGGGCAAGAATCAGCGGGGGCAGCTGGGCGACAACAGCACCGTGACCCGCCGGATTCCCGTCGCGGTGGCGGGGGGCCCCACCTGGTTCGGGGTCCACCCGACCGAGGTGCTTCCTTAGAGCTCGCCGAATCGTCGCTCGAGCGCGCGAGAGCCTCACCAGGGTTTGGCTCTCGCCGTTTCGGGGAGGACCGTGCATGACATGCGTCGTTCACCCTTCAACGCGGCCGGCCGCGGAGGGGTGGTGAGCCGCGTGCTGCGCGGGCGCGCCTACCGCTCGGAGGCTACGACGACGGTGGTTCGGCACCGCGGTTTGGCGCAAACGTCCTTGATTTGCGCACGATTGCGCACTTACATGCATCGTCGGCATCCATCTCCGCCGCGCACCATGTCGCGCGCGGCCACGTGATGCGCGGCACGATCCTGTTCACGGTGGCGGCGCGGTAAGGCAGCTCCTCATCCCCGCCCTTCTCCCGAACGACCGGAGAAGAGGGTGAAGGGCAGGCGGACTACGAAAGCCTCGCGACACCGCGGGGCTTTCGTCGTTTGCTTTCCAATGTGATGTAAGAAGCGTCGCCACGATACCGTTTTTTGGCGCAAAGCAACTTGACCGGCGCACCTTTATGCATTTATCTGTGTTCGTCGGCACCTGACGCCCTCCGACCGCCCCATCACCGGGAATGCCCTCATGCCTCGCCTCTCCAGTCGCTTCTCCCGTTTCGTGGGGCTTCTCGCGCTGCCATCGCTGGCCACCTGCAGCGACCTTTCGCCCGTGGCCCCGATCGAGCCGCCCGAGCCGGCGGCGGAGGTCGCGAAGCTGCAGTGCACGGTGACGGTGCGGGCGTCATCGCTCACCTGCGCCTCTGCCGCGCCCGCCCAGGGCACGGACGTTCGCGGCGCGGTGAGGATCCTGGGCATTCAGGGCTTTTATGTGCGGCTCACCAGCAGCGGCGTGTCATACGACGCACAGACCGGCATCCTGCGCGCCGACGTGACCGTGCAGAACCTGCTGGGCCAGTTGATCGGCACCCCTGACGGCACCACGCCCGACACGGTGCGGGTGTTCTTCGAATCGGGCCCGACGCGAACGGTGGGGAGCGGGTCGGTGGAGGTGGCGAACGAGCACGGGACCGGCACCTTCACGCGCTCCTCGCAGCCGTACTTCAACTACCCGGGGATCCTGACCACCGAGCAGACCAGCGCGCCCGTGGAGTGGCAGTTCTCGCTTCCGCAGACGGTGGAGACCTTCGTCTTCACCGTGTACGTGTGGGCGCCCGTGCCCGAGCCTGCGGGGCGGCCGGTACACATCTACCATGAACGCCAGATCGCGGTGGGTGCCCATCACGCGTGCGCGCTGAGACGCGGCTACATGATGGCGTACTGCTGGGGTTCCAACGAACACGGCCAGCTGGGCAACAACCAGCCGGAAAGCGGTCAGTTCTGGGACGTGCCCGGCTTCCTTGATTCGGTGTCGGCCGGGCGTTTCCACACCTGCGGCTATTTCTTCGACAACATATTCTGCTGGGGTGACAACGAGGCCGGGCAGCTGGGAGTGGAGGGCCCGGACAGCCCTGCCCCGGTTCGCCTGCCCGGCGACTCCTACTGGTTCCAGGTGGACGCGGGCGCCCGGCACACCTGTGGCCTCAAGTACGACGGCTACGACCACAGCAACCTGTTCTGCTGGGGTGACGGGTTGTCGGGCCAGCTGGGTACCGGCGACTCGGCGTCGACCAGTACCCCGGGGGAAGTGCGGAGCGTCGCCTGGTGGGGGATGGTGGAAGCCGGCACCTACCACACCTGCGGGGTCACGGGCGCGGGCGCGGCCTACTGCTGGGGCGACAACTCCGCCGGCCAGCTGGGGCGCCCCGGCCCCTCCACCGCCCGGCCGGTGGTGGTGGGCGGCAATCACTCGTGGGCGGCCGTGAGCGCGGGCGAAGACTTCTCCTGCGGTATCACCTCCACCGGGGCGGCAATGTGCTGGGGGTCGGATTCGGAAGGGCAGCTGGGGAATGGCGCCGCTCCGTCCGGCACCACGCCGGTGGCCGTTCTGGGCGACCGGAAGTGGGTACAGATCAGCACCGGGCGCAAGACTGCCTGCGGGGTGACCACCGATGGCAAGGGGTACTGCTGGGGGTCCAACAAGAACGGTGAGATCGGTGACGGGACCACGACCTCCCGAAACGCGCCACAGGAAGTGTCACGCAGTACCGCTGTCCTCAACTGGTACTATCGCGGCGGTCCCTGGGCCTGGATCGTCGCTGGAGAAGACCGCACCTGCGCCATCAACGCTGTGGGCGAGGGCCACTGCTGGGGGTACAATTCCATCACCGGCAAGGCCGACCTGACGCCCTCGTGGCTAGGGCCCTCCCACTACTGGAGCGCGACTCCGCGGCAGAGAGACTAGACCGCTAGCACACGAGAGCCTCACCATGGTGGGGCTTTCGTCGTTTCAACACGCGACTCTGCGGCCGGATGCGCCGCCAGGAGGGCTCGTCCCGATCGAGCCGCCCGAGCAAGCGGCGGAGGTTGCGAAGCCGCAGTGCCCGGTGCGAGTGCGGGCCTCGTCGCTGCCCTGCGCCACCACCGCGTCCGCCCAAGCCGCGGGCGTGCGCGGCGCGGATGATCCTCGGCTGGCAGGGCCTTTACGTGCGGCTGACCAGCAGCGACGTGTCGTACGACACACGGACAGGAATCCTGCGCCGAGGTGACCGTGCAGAGCCTGCTGGGCCGGCCGATCGGCACCCATGCCGGACGCTGAAAGCCACGCGGAAACGCGGGGCTTTCTTTCGTTCGGCCACCCCACGGGCGGAGACGCCTGGTCCGCTGTACTTGACGCGGGCCGCGCCGGGCGTTTACGTGGGTCCGCCGGCATCTCCCTCCCGCCGGCGCGCCCTCCCCATCACCGGTGCCCGCCCATGCTGCGCTCCTCCGCGCGTTTCTCCGGGCTTCTCCTGCTGCTGCCGCTCGCGGCGTGCGCCGAGCGCTCGCCCGTGTCCCCCGCCGAATCGCCCGCGCCGGTGGCGCTGACGAAGGTGAGCTGCACCGTGCAGGTGCGGGCGCAGTCGGTCACCTGCGCCCCGGCGGCGCCCACCGCGGCGGGGGTGCGCGGCGACCTGGTGGTGGGGTGGCAGGGGGTGTACGTGCGGCTCACCAGCAGCGGCGTCTCGTACAACGCGGGCACCAGCACGCTGCGCTTCGACGTGAGCGTGCAGAACCTGCTCGGCCAGCCGATCGGCACCACCGACGGGGTGACCGCCGACCCCGCCGGGGTGCGGGTGTTCTTCGAATCCGGCCCCACGCGCACGGTGGGAGACGGCGCGGTGGAGGTGGCGAACGAGGACGGGACCGGCACCTTCACCCGGGCGGGGCAGCCGTACTTCACCTACCCCGAGGTCCTCTCCACCGAAGAGACCAGCACGCCGCACG
>DASWMA010000480.1:0-21778 GCA_036399995.1 Longimicrobium sp.
TCGGACACATCGGATTCTCAGCAGACGTCCTCGATCCCGAGTTCCTTCGCCCCACTCTCCCAAGGCGGCACGATGGAACGGAAGGGCAGCGCGTCGGCAGTCGCGCAAACCAGCCGAGCATTTCGCCCCACCGCTCCGCGACCAGGATCCGCCGGTCGGCTCATCGAGTTGTAGACGAGCTATGTGCACGCGCGCGTGAACTCCGGCAGATCGTTCCGACTAACCTCGACAGGGCGACGGTCTGAGGTTGTCCGAACGCGTGCAGGCGAACTCCTCTCCGCGATGTCCATCTTCCAGAACGTCACCAGGGGGAGCCTCATCCATGGCTCCGGGTTGCTGGCCATCGTCGCCGGCAACACCGGGGTGTACCTCACGCGCTGGGGGATGTTCGGGGTCGTCCTGACCGGCATACCCCTGTGGTGCTTCGGAGTCCTCGCGGCCGCGGGCGGGGTCCTGCACTTCCTGGCGCCGATGGTGTACGGCTCCTCCTTCGTCGCCCCGGTGGCGAGGTCGCGGGATGAACCGGGACGGATGCTGTTTCTCTACCTGCGCCCGTTCGAGCTCGACGCGAGAAACTTCCTGAAGCTGCTCGTGGGTGCCTCGGCCGGACCCCTGGTCTACCTGAACCTGCTGGACGGCGTCTGGATACCAGTCGCCCTCCTGCCGGCGGTTCTGAACATCAACAAGGAGGAGGGCTTCAGGGACGCCCTGGCTCCCCTGGGCGAGTTCATTGCCTTCGGCAGGCCAGGGGAGAGGCTACAGCCCCTTGGGGCATCGCGGCTCTACCTCGAGGACGGCTGGCAAGACGAGATAACCCGCTACATGGCCCGGGCCAGGCTCGTGATCGTGCGGCCCGGCAGCAGCCCCAGCATCCGCTGGGAAGTCGGCCAGGTCCTGAAGACCGTCCCGCCCGAGCGGATTCTCTTCTACCTCCGCTTTCGCGGGTGGGGAAGGAGAAAGGCAAGGGACTACGAGGTGTTCAGGGACTGCGTGCGGGCGCACCTGGGCGCGGAACTGCCCGACCGCCTGGGCGAGGCCCGGTACCTGGTGTTCGACGCCTCGGGACGGCCGCACTTCATCCGCGAGGCGAACCGCCCGAGCGAGCTGGTCCGGCGATTGTTCTCTCGTTCCGGCGACGTCACGGCGGACCGGCTTTACCCCGTGCTCCAGGCGGTCGGCATTGAGTCTCCCCGCCACGCAAACAGCCTGATGGAAAAGGTGATGCTCGTTTCCATCCGGATGGTCGCCCTCTTCTCCCTCACCGTGCTTGGTGCGGCCCTGCTCTGGCTGCTGCACGTCCTGCTCATCGTCGCTTCCGTGCACCTCCTTCGGTTCGCGCTGGGGCTGTAACGAGCGCCGCTCCTCATTCCCCGGTGCGAACACCAGTCGCAGGACCGCCGGCCGGCGTTTCTGCCGCCTGCTCCGGGATCACACAAGCGCCGCCCTTCGATTCTCGACCACCATTCCGGATGCCCACGACGTTTACCTTGCTGGGCCGCCTTCATCGCGGGTGAGAATCCCTCGCGACACGTCCGACATAAGGGGCAACGCCGGATTCCGGTGGATGCCACAGGGAGGCGTCCGCCGCGGCGCCACCTATCGCCAAGGGAGACAGATGGCCACCAATCGCCGGATCTTCACCAGCTTCGCGATCGAGGACGTACGGCTGCGTGACTTCCTGGTGGGGCAGGCGCGCAACGAGAAGGCCCCGTTCTCGTTCGTCGACATGTCCGTGAAGGAGCCGTGGGATGACACCTGGAAGACGCGCTGCCGCACCAAGATCAGAGGATGCGACGGGTGATCGGGATCATCACCAGCAACTCACCAAAGGCTGGCGGCCAGCTGTGGGAACTGCGGTCCGCGTACGAAGAGGAAGTCCCGGTCCTGCTCATCTACGGTCACCAGGACGATCGCCCCGCGAACCTGCCGGACCCCGTGAGGGGGCGGCGGATCCACACCTGGACGTGGGGCAACATCGCCGCCTTCCTGGTGAAGCTGTGACCCGCGGCCGACCTGATCCGGAGAATGTCCGATGCGAAAGGCACTGGTTGTGGGCATCAACCAGTACGCCCACCTGCCGTCCCTGTATGGCTGTGTGAACGACGCGTACGCCGTCAAAGCCGTCCTCGAGCGGCACAGCGACGGGACCCGCAACTTCGGCGTTCGGCAGTTGACGGCCTCCGGTGGCGAATCCGTCTCGCGGTCCGGTTTGCGGACGCGCGTGCAGGAGCTATTCGAAGGTGATACCGAGACGGCCCTGCTCTACTTCGCCGGGCACGGCTACCTGGATTCCACCGGTGGATACATCCTGGCCAGCGACGCCAGGACCGGGGACGACGGCTTTTCGCTGGCCGACGTGCTTACGTTTGCCAACACGTCCCGCGCGCGGAACAAGATCATCATCCTGGACAGCTGCCACGCGGGGATGGCAGGCGCACGGCCGGCGGCGCAGCAATCCGGGCTGTCAGACGGCCTCACCATCCTCACGGCCTCCACCGCCGAGCAGTACGCCATCGAGCAGAACGGCAGCGGCGTGTTCACCAACCTTTTCGTGGACGCCATGAACGGTGCCGCTGCCAACCTGGTGGGCGACGTCACCCCTGGCGGCGTGTACGCGCACATCGATCAGTCGCTGGGGCCGTGGGAGCAGCGGCCGGTCTTCAAGACGAACGTCCAGAGCTTCGTGTCGCTGCGAAAGGTGCAGGCCCCCATCGAGTTGGCCGACCTGCACCGGATCACGGAGCTCTTTCCCTCCATCGGCTACGAGTTCCCCCTGGACCCCAGCTTCGAGCCGGAGAGTGACAGCCCGCACCCGGAGAACACGGAGAAGTTCGGCGTCCTGCAGAAGTACGCCCGCGTGAACCTCGTGGTGCCGGTGGGCGCACCACACATGTATCACGCGGCGATGGAGAGCAAGTCGTGCAAGCTCACGGTGCTGGGCGAGCACTACCGCCGCCTCGTCGAGAAAGAGCGGATCTGATGGGCGGGAACCCTGATCGGCCGTCCGCGACGACTGGAGCCTGGGTGAGCCGGGACGGCAGACGACCTGCGGCCAACTGGGGACGACGCTGGTTCCCGAGTGCACAGCGTGCTGGATCTCAGGGTCCTTCTTGTGGTTACGGTGGGAAGGAGCGGCCGCGAAGCACGGAGTGGGTACCGCGCGCGTGGAGGCGGTTGAAGAAGGCCTCGGCGAGATTGGGAGCCCCTGGCGAGCGCCGCCAGGGGCTCGGCTCGTCGTAACGATGGTGGAGCGCTTGCTTCAGCTGAACGGATGCTGGCCGCGGCTGGGCGGATCGGAGACGGTAGGCCAGCGCCACCACGCAGGCGAGGAGCGCTCTCCCGGCGTGAGGAGAAGCTGGGAGCCGGGGATGCAAGTGATGTGAAGTCCATGTTCACCGGGAGCATGACGGCGATACCGGAGAAGGCACATTCGCTATTGCGTAACGTGTGGAGCCATACCAGGGCGTCGAGACGCGCCGATCGATCCAGGGATCCGTGCCCACGCTTGCTGGCCCGAACTAGCGTCGGGCGCGCTGGCCGGACAGGTTGACGCTGCTCGATCGTGCGCTTCTTCTGGCACCACCGGGCGAGGCCGCCGCAAGACCTGTGGGTGTGCGCGATGCGTAGCCGGCACTCGCGCAACGCTGCTGCTGGCGCAGGGTTCCCGTCCCGCGAGATCCTGTGTGGGCCCCGTCTCCCTGCACCTCTCCACCAGAGCTTGAGGACGAGACGGCGCATTGCACCCGGCGGGTTGCTGAAACCGTTCGTGCAGACGAACTTCAGGGTTGTCGCAAGCCCTTCCGCCGCAGTGATTCACTCGCTGGTCCCCGGCCGCAAAAGCCTCCGCATCCGCGGAACCGAACGGAACCTTGAATTCGCCGTCGTTTTCCGATGGCGGTGACGAGATTTCGTAGCGCGTCTCGTTTCACCCGATCGATATCATGGAAAAGGTCAAAGTTCTGTTCTTTTCCGCCGACCCGAATTCCGCCCCGCCTTACGGACGTGATCAACGGCTTCTGCTGGACGCGGAGGTGCGGGAGATCCGCCAGAAGGTGCGCACGGCCAGGTACCGCGACGATCTGGAGATCGACACGCACTGGGCCACGCGCACCGACGACCTGCTGCTGGCCCTGAACGAAGCCAACCCGCAGGTGGTGCACTTCAGCGGGCACGGCGGGAGCGGCGGCCTGGTGCTGGTCGGTGCGGACGCGGCGCACCCGCACCCCGTGGACGCGGCGCAGCTTGCGCGGCTGTTCAAGGTCTTCCGCGGCGACATCCGCCTGGTGGTGCTGAATGCCTGCCTTTCCGTTCCACAGGCGGAGGCGGTCGCCGCGGTCGTGGGATGCGCCATCGGCACCCGCACCCAGATCTCGGACCCGGCCGCGATCATCTTCAGCGCCTCGTTCTACCGTGCCATCGCGTTCGGCCGCTCGGTCCAGGTCGCATTCGAACAGGCGCGTTCGGCGCTGGACCTGGAGCACCTCTACGAACAGGATTACCTGCAGCTGGTGGCCGGCCCAGGCGTGGACCCCGCGAAGCTGTACCTGATTCCGACGGGAGGTTTGGGCGCGGACGACAAACAGACGGCCATGGGTCAGGTCGACGGGGATACGGATGCGGGATCGCGCGGCTCGAGGCGGGCACGCAGGACGGCCGCCGGGCTCGCGCTCATCGGCACGGTGGCGGTCGCGTTGAAGCTGGCCGAACCGCCTCCCAACCCTGAGACAGAGCAGTTCGCACCCTGCGCCAGGGTCGGAGTACCCCAGGCGCTGATGGCGCCGGCCGGGTCTTCGACGGCGGTCCCATCAGGTGTGCGGTCGGATCTCGATCGAGCGAAGGTGGACTACGAGGTGGGGCGGTATACCGCGGCGTTTCCCCGTTTCAGAGGGTTGGCGCAGAGCGGGAACCCCGAAGCGATGGGGTTCGTTGGAGTCATGTTCCTGCGCGGGCAGGGAACCGTGGCGCACCCGGATTCGGCGATCCACTGGCTCCGCAAGGCGGCGTATCAGCGCGATCCACTGGGGATGACGATGCTGGGCTCCGCGTACGAGTACGGTCACGGCGTGAAGCGCAGCCTCCGTCGGGCTCGTGACTGGTATTACAAGGCCGCAGAGAAGCACTCGGCGGAGGCGATGCGCAGGCTGGGGGAGCTCCATCGCAACGAACGGGACCATGCCGCCGCGCTTACCTGGTTCCAGAATGCCGTGAAGGCGGGATCGCTGGATGCCCGGATCGATGCCGGCCAGCTGTACGAGCAGGGCCAGGGTACGCGTCCAGATCTGGAGGCGGCCCTCTGCCTCTACCGCACGGCCGCGGAGGGAGGCTCGCTCCGCGGGATGCTGATCATGGGCCGGATCTACAGGAACGGGATCGGCGTGGATCGAGACTACGGCAGGGCGGAGGAGTGGTACCGGAAAGCCGCGGCCCACGGCTCCCGTGACGCCATGCATTCGCTCGGTGAACTGTACCTGAACGGCTGGGGCGTAGCGCGTGACACCGTCCGGGCACGCGTCTGGTTCGAGCGGGCGAAGAGCTCCGGCTCGCGTCCGCCGGCGGGGAGCGGCGAAGCTGTGCCAGCGGAGTGATCGTCGACCCTCGGATCGACCGCTGCGGCATCCGATCGGATGGGTGCGGTGGCGAACCGGTTCACCGCGGCCTCGCTGGAGCCAGCGCGTCCGGCGAGGCTTCGCTGGCCGACAGCGTGGAGCCGTCCGCCAGCACCAGCCACGTCTCTCCGTACCGGCAGATGATCCCGTATCCCGGCCTGCACGTACGGTATCTCTCCCGTAGCGCCCGCAGGCCCTCCACCAGCCCTGCTTCCTCGAGGGCCCGGTATACGTACCGGGAGCAGCTCTCGCGGTAGAGACAGCCGCGCCTCCACCGTGCCGGCCAGACGGCCCAGTAGATCCGGATGGCCAGGATCAGTGCCCATCTCACTGCCTGAACACCGCCATCGACAACGAGCGGGTGAACGAGGGCGTTGCGCCGATCCCGAAGCAGCCGCTGTTCCCGGCGATGTGGGTTTCCACCTGCTCCAGCCGCACGTACTCCCAACCCTCGGCCGCGAGCGACGCGATCATGTGCTGCAGCTGGCCCGCGGCCGTGCCTGCGCCTTCGCTGCTGCCGATGTTGGCGGTGAACGGAATGACGCGGTATTGCATGGTCGTCCTCCCCTGATGAAGTGATGAATGAACCGCGGGACACCGCGGCCGAACGAACGATTGGGCGCTGACGGCCGTGCGGCCGCCCGGCTCCCCGGAGCGGTCACACCCGCACCGACGCGGCGAAGGCGCGCATCCCGCGGTCGTCGCCGGTGAACTCGGGCCGGGCGAGCAGGTTCAGCAGGGGATCGCGCAGGACACCGTCGTGGGTACGGGCCAGGGCCTCGAAGAGGCGCCCCATGGCCGCGGCGTGCTCGGGAACCGGGAGTGCCTCGCGCACCCAGTCCACCAGGTGCGCCTGCAGGCTCTCCAGGCAGTAGCGCTGCAGGTGCGGCGAGGCCGCGAACGGCGTCCGCATGCTCTCGTACATCTCGCCGAGGAAGCGCGACGTCTGCCGGACCTCGGCCTCGCCCTCTGCCAGGCACGCCACCAGCGGGTTGCACGACGCGCCGGCACCGCCGGCGGCGGTGCCGACCTCCACGCGCGACTCCTTGAGCTGCTCGGCGATCCCGCGCGGGTCCAGGAACATCAGCGCCACGACCACCCCCGCCGTCCACCCGCCTTCGACGATCCACCTGCGCAGCTCAGTGAAAACGGGCACCGGGCTGCTCGTGACGCACAGCGACGCCACCGAGAACTGCACCCCCAGGAACGTGCCGCCGTGCTCGGCGTAGATGTGCTCCACCACGTCGTGGAGCATCGCGTGACACGATCGCAGCACCGCCGCGCCGTCCGCCGGCGGTTTCTGGCGGGCGGCGCGCTCCACCTGCCCCAGCAGGCGGTCGATCTCCTGCACGTCCGCGATCATCGGGGCCAGGCGCTCGCGCGCGATGGCGCCCAGCTCGCGCATGGCGAAGGGGAGGTCGTGGTCGCCCACCCACGACCATGCCGCGATCACGGCCGGCAGGTGCGCTTCGGGGTCGTCGCCCGGCGACGAGGCGCGCTGCAGCGCCTGCAGGTGGCGCAGGCACGCGTCCCGGTAGCGCCCGGCCCGGCTGGCGAGCACCCCGTCCATCAGCGCGCCCAGCGCCGCCCGCCGCTGTGGGCTCCCGGAGTGCGCCCAGCGGTCCATCAGCGGAAGCGTGATGCGGGCCGCGTCCATCTCGCCGATCCGGCCCAGGATGCGCGCGGCGAGCACGCGCAGCGTCTGCATCTCCTCGTCGCCCCGCTCGGCGAGGGCGCGCAGGCCGGGAACCACGGTGAGCAGCGCGCGGCGATGGCGGTTGAACATCGCCTTCCACATCCCTTCCGGCGGGGCGCCGTCACCGAAGCGTACGGTATACGACGGCGCGCCCATCTCCACCTCGGCGTGCGCGCGCTTGAGCAGGCGCGTGTCGGAGAACTCCAGCCGCGTGTCGGCGTCGGCGGCGGCATCCACGTCGCCGCCCGGCGCGTCGGCGTGGCGCAGGTTCTGGTCGCGCCGCAGCCACTGGCGCACGTGCCGGTGCAGCCGGTCCACGTCCACCCACGCCACCCCGCCCGCCTCGCCCCCGCACTGCGCCAGCGCCAGGGTGAACGCGAAGCTCCACCCCTCGAAGTCGCCGTCCAGGTCCTGCAGGATCCGTCCGTCGGCGTTCTCCAGGCGGCGGCGCGCCTCGTCCAGCTCCAGCCCGGCGATCCCCAGCTCCACGTACTGGTCGACGAACTCGAACACCTGCGGCGCGTAGTGGAAGTTGTCGAGGATCCAGGCGCGTCCGTTCCGCAGCGTCTCGAGCAGCCCGGGCTCGGCGCCGCCGGCGCCCTCCATCGCCTCCAGCTTCCGCTCCAGCTCGTCGGCCAGCAGGTCGGGCGGGTGCGGAGAGAGCCTGCGATGCACGCCCTGGAGCCCCTCCGCCGGCCCCGCGCCGGCCGGATCGGTGAACACCAGGTAGGCGCCGCGCGCGCGCAGCTGCTCGGCCAGCGCCTGCCACCCGGACCGGTCGGTGGTCTCGAACAGGCGGGTGACCTCGGGGTCGGCCCGCGAGAAGGCGTTGGGGAAGATCACCAGCCGGTTCTTCAGCCCCGGGTCGCGGGTGGCCAGGTGGCGCACGTCGATCCGGACCCTGCGGTCCAGCGATTCCGCCAGCAGCGTGGCGTCCACGCAGCGCCCCTTCCGGCGCAGGTGCCACCCCAGGTACAGCGCCGCCCGCACCTTGCCGGCGCCGCGCTCCGCCGTCAGCACCAGCACGCGCCGCTCCTCCAGGTGCTTGAGCAGCGCGTCCACCTCCGCGTCGGCCCCGCGAAAGCTGAGCGCGCTCTCCTCCTCCCACTGCGGCGGCACCTGCTGCCCCTCGTCGCAGAGGAAACGCTGGATGGCCGCACGGGCCTGGTACAGCTGGACGATCTGGCTTTCGACGTTGACGCCGATGCTGCGCTGGTCGAAGGTGGCGTCGTCCAGCTTCGTTTCGCCGTTGAAGATGTTGGTCTGGGAGGAACCTCCGGGCGCCCCGCCGCCGTCGCCTGCCGCCGCCCCTCCCGCCCCGGCGGACGAAGGGAGCGGGGAAGCGGAAGCAGAGGGAGTCGCGGAGGGGGAAGCGGACGGAGTCGCCGGGGCGGTGGACGAGTCGGACATCGTGGGGATCTCCATCTGTAGAGGCGTTCCGCGCGGCCGCGCCAGCGCGCGGCTGGCGCGAGGAGTGCTTCGGGTGTGGTCCCGGGCGGCGGGTGGAAGCCGCCTCAGCCGCGCAGCGACCGTTCGAGCTCCACCGGGTCCGACAGGGCGCGCAGGGCATCGAGCTCGTGCGGCACCAGGGTGCGCTCCAGCGGCGCGAAGAGCTGGCGTGCGCGCTCCGCGTACCGCGTGCGGACCGCCGGCTCGCCCAGCTCTTCGAGGAGCACCTCGGCCACCAGGTGCAGGAGCGCCGAGCGCAGCTCCAGGCGCTTTCCCGAGCCGCTGACGTTCTGCGTGGCCGAGACGACCTGCTGCAGCAGCGCCGACAACCCGCCGGCTCCCGCCGTGAGCGCGGCGGTGGGCGAAGCGCCGGGCCCGGGGAGGATGCCGGGCGTCGCGCCGGGCGCGCCTCCGGAGTGGATCCCTCCCTGGAACACCGCCCGGAACTCGTCGGGGGTGGAGATCTCGCCCGAGACCGCCCCGATGGCGTGGACCCGGCCGTCCACCGCGGCGGCGCGGATGCGTGCGGCGTCGCGCACCTCCTGCGCGGCCGCGTCCATCTCGGCGCTTCCCAGCGTGTGCAGGTTCGCCGCGTCGCTGATCCGGCGTGCGCTGTCCATCCCGGCCACGGTAACCCGTTCGCCGCGGCGGATCCTGTCCAGTTCGCGCTCTTCGTCGGCCGCGGGCCTGGTGGCCTCTTCGGGTAGGAGCCTGCCAACCTCCACCGTTCTGAGGGCGAGCCCGTACGCGGCCGCGAAGGTCCTCAGCTCCGGCAGCCTGTGCCGCAGGATCTCCTGCGCCGACACCGCGAAGCCGAACACGATCTCGGTCCACCGCAGCTGCTTCACGTCGCGGCCGATCACCTGGCGCGCGCGCTCGGCGAGCAGCCCGAGCGGATCGCGGTTGCGGAGGCTGGCCAGCAGGTGCGGGTCGCTCACCGAGTAGTACAGGTCCAGGAGAAGGTCGAAGCGGTGTGCCTCCTCGTCGTCGAGCACCACGTGCTGGTTCACGTCCAGGTGCAGCTCCGGCGACGCGTCCACCGCCACGGCGAAGAACCGCCCCTGCGGCCACAGCCGCTCCAGCAGCCCCCGCTTCAGCGGCGTGCCGGGAGGGAGGATGGTCCGGTACTTCTCGCCCGACTCGCCCACCCGCTCGAACACCACCACGTTGTGCCCCTCCAGCGGCTCGGCGGGGTAGTCCCTCGCCAGGCGCTCCTCGAATGTCTGGTTGCTCATTGTCGTCTCTGGTTGATGAAGTGGGCGGACGCCTCGCGGCCGGCCCCCGCTTCCCCCGGCCCCGGAAGGCGCCGAGCGTCCAGCAGGGCGAGCGCACGGTCGGCGCGGTCGCGCTGCGCGGCCACCCGGCGCATCCCCGCCTCCACGCGCGAGCGCCAGAGCGCCGCGGTGGCCGAAGCCCACGCCTCCGGGCCCGCGCCCGCCGCCGCCCCGCGCAGCACGGTGTCGTGGTCGGGACCCGAGGCGCCGGCGCGGCGCAGCTCGCGGTGCAGCCGGCCGCGCGCCGCCAGCGAGAACGCCAGCTCGTCGGCCATCCGCTCGGCCAGCGCGAGCAGGCCGTCGCGCGCGAGCGCCGCCACCCTGTCCAGGCTGCCGTCCGCCGCGGGGTCGGCCTCGTCCGCCCGCGCCAGCGCCCGCGTGTCGGCGCAGAGCGAACGGACCTCGCCGATCCGCGCCTCCAGCGCCTCGCGGCGCGCGGCCGGCGCGTCCTCGCGCCGCTCGAGCGGCGAAGCCTCGGCGACGGACGCGTCGGCCAGGTACCCGGCCTGGGCGTAGCGCTTCGCCGCCATGCGCGCGCGGGCCGCCGCCAGCAGCTCCGCGGGCGCCAGGATGCAGGGAAGGGTGCGCAGCCGGGGCACCCGCGCGTGGTCGTGCAGCCGTTCCACGGCCCCTGCCGCCGCCTCGATCTTCGCGGCCGCCCGCACCAGCGCCTGCATGGCCGCCAGCGTCCTGCGCCCGCGAAGGACCTCGTCCAGCGCGGCGCGGAAGCGCTCGCCGCGGAGCGCGTCGTCGGCCCGGGCGCGGAAGGCGTCGCGGGCGGCCAGCAGCGCCGGATCGTGCCGGCGCACCGCGGGAACGCCGGCCTCCAGCGCGGCGAAGTCGCGGGTGGCGCGCAGGTATGCCGCGCGGAGCAGCCGCTTGGTGCGGCGGCCGGAGAGGTGTCCGTACTCGAAACGCCAGACGGCGCGGCGCAGCGCGGTGTCGTCGGTCCGCGCGCCCTCGGGGAGCGGCGTCATGGCGCCGCCGCGGCGGCGCCGGGCGGGCGGCCGGAGAAGTAGATGCGGAGCTCGATCCGCCGGTTGCGGCTGCGCCGCCCGCTCACGGGGCGGTTCTGGGCGTATCCGTTCACCGACATCCGCCGCTCTTCCAGCGGCCGCGCGCCGCGGGTCAGGAAGCGCATGACGGCGGTGGCGCGCGCGGTGGAAAGCTCCCAGTTGTCGCGCGGGTAGGCGGCGCGGCGGAAGGGGAGGTCGTCGGTGTGCCCCTCGACCTGGATCTGCTCGTACAGGAGCCCCGCCCCCTGGCGATCCACCCGGTGGAACACGTCGCGCAGCCGCCGCAGCAGCGCGGCGCCGCGCGGGTGCAGCTCGTAGCTGCCGGGCTCGAACAGCACACCGTCGCCGAAGCGGACCTGCAGCAGGTTCAGGTCGGCCGAGTCGGCCACCTGGCCCGCCGCGATCTCGGCCGCGAACTCGTGGCGCAGCACCGATACGAACAGCGCCTGCTTCTGCTTGGCGATCGCCAGCTGCGCGCTTGCCGAGCCGAAGTTGCTCTCCACGAAGTAGACGAGCAGGAAGAACATCAGCATCGACGTGAGCATGTCGATGAGCCCCGGCCAGTAGTGGACGCGGGTGTTCACCAGGGTGGTGGCGAGCGAGCGGTTCATGCGCGGGCGCCCCCGGTCAGAAGAGGAAGACCAGCACGGCCGCGAGCACGCCCGCGCCCAGGAGCGCCTGGAGCGGGTTGCGCCGCGCCAGGGTGAGGCCGTCGTCCACCCAGGCGCCCACGCTGGCGCCCCGCGCCGCCACCGTCTCGTGCCGCTGCTGCGCCGCGCGCATCGCCACCGACTCGGCCATCTTCACCAGCGCGTCGTTGGCGTCGGCGAGCTGCTTCACCAGGCCGGTGAGCGCGCCCGCCGCCTCCTCGGCGGGCCCGCGCGTGGATTGCTGCGTGATCGCGCGGATGCTGCCGACGATGGCGCCGAACGTGTCCTGCATCTCCTGCAGCCGCTCCAGGTTGCCGGCCTGGTGCTCCGACAGGCTGCCCAGGCTCGCGAAGGTGTCGCTCAGCTGCAGCGACAGCTTCTCCATCGCCGTCTCGTCTTCCACCGCGCCCACGGTGGCCGGGAGCAGCTCCTCGGTGGTGAACCGCTCCAGCGCGTCGTAGCACGCCGACTGCGCCCGGGCGAGAAGGAAGTTCAGGAACGACACCGCGATGGCGCACGTGAGCCCCACCAGCGTGGTGACGAACGCGGTCTTCTTGCTGGCGATGATCCCGCCCAGGCTCTGCGCCGCCTCGGCGAACCCGCCCGCCGCCGGCACCCCGGAGGCGCTGGGGAGCACCCCCTGCATCTGCAGCAGCATCATGCACAGCCCCACGAAGGTGCCCAGCATCCCCAGCATCACCGCCAGGTCCACCGCGTAGCCGGGGAACGCGAGCCCCAGGCTGGCGTTCTCGCGCAGCAGGGTGATCTGCTGCAGCGCGTCGACGTTCACCTTCACCCGTGCCTGCTTCATCCGCGCGAGGGCGGCCAGGCGGTCGCCGATCAGGGTGCCGGGCGGCACGTTCTCGCGCAGCTCGGCAAGGTCCACCGGCGCCGGCACGGCGGGGCGGCCTCCCTCCGGCTGCTCGGCCTCCTCGCGGGCGCGGATCCCCCGCAGCTTCGCGCGCACGCCGTCGAGCGCGCCCCGCTCCACGCTGCGGTAGCGGTGCAGGTGCCGGATCGCCGCGGCGGCGGCCGCGGCGCCCAGGGCGAACAGGAGCAGCAGGATCAGCCGGCCGATGCCGGTGTTCTGCTGCCAGAGAAGGCTGAGGATGCCATGGTCGGAGTTCATGTGAGCCGAGGGATGCGAATCAACGGACTATTGAGGCCGGCCGGTCCGAAAGGTCCAGCGGTTTCCGGAGGCGTTGCCGAAGCGGTTTTCCTGCGTCTCGTTCCCGGAGCCGGGGAGGGCTTCCAGGCTCGTGTCGTCCCCGCGGAACGTGTCGAAGACGTTGACCTGGCGAGCGCCGGATGGCTGCGCGCCCCCGTCGCCCGGCGAGGGGCCGGCTCCGGCCGGCGGCGTGACGAGCGGGAGGGCCGGGTCCACGCCGGGGCGGATGCGCAGCACGGGGGTTCCGGCCTCGGCGCTTCCCTCGAGCTGGAGCCGGTTCACGGCGAGCTCGAACGACGCCTGCACCGTCCGCCCCATCGCCAGCGCGCCGTAGAAGGCCTGGGCGAAGACGACCGCGGACGCGTCGCTGAGGGGCTGGTTCATCCCGATGGCGTAGTCCACCACCTCGCCCAGCGCCTCGACGGTGGGGAGCGTGTCGCACCCGTTCAGGATCACCACGCGGATCCACTCGCGCAGGATGCCGAACAGCTTCGCCAGCGCCTCCTTTCCCACCGGCCGCGGCCGGCCGTACTCGTCGCCCAGGTAAAGGACGCCGGAATCATCGCCGTGCCCGGCGAAGTGCACGATCTGGGGATCGTGCCGCATCAGCGCGTCCTGCAGGTCGCGGGTGCGCGTGGCGAAGTGGGGGATCAGCTCCACCCGGTCGCGCTCGCGGCCCCCGCGGATGGCGTGCTCGATGGCGCGCACCTCCTCGTCGAGCCGCAGCGGCGCGCGGTCGCGGAAGGGGTCCGACGCCAGGAACAGGACCTTGAGCCTGTCTTGCATGGGTTCAATCCTCTAGAAATGTCGCAAAGGGACGTTGTCTGGGGCGGTCGTCCCCTCTGGAACGCCGCGGCTCCGTCAGCCCCGCCATCCACCGCGCATCACCGGCTGGTCCAGGTGGAAGGCCACCTTGAGCGGGAACCCGGGGTCGGGGGCGCCCAGCCTGACGAGCTGGGGTTCCTGGTCGTGCGTCTCACCCATCACCCGCTTGCTGACCACCTCGTGCAGCTCGGAGAAGCTGCCGCGGAACGCTCCGCGCGCCCAGACGTCCAGCAAGTGTCCCACGTACAGGCCTTCTTTCGCCCTCTGGTGCTTGCTGGTGGCGGCCAGGAGCAGCACGCTGGCCCCGATTCCGTCGGCGTCCGCGGGCTCGGTGACCAGGGCCGACGGCGTGAACTGCTTCACACCCCGGTACACGATCTCGTCCAGCGCCGCGTGCGGCCGTGCTCCGCACCAGGCCAGGGGCTCGCCATTGCGGATGCTTCCGCCGGCGAAGCAGCAGTCGGCCACCACCAGCGCGCGTGCTCCGCGCGGCAGCTGTCTCCAGAATTCAGCGAGCTCGTCGTCGATCAGGTCGGCGTCGTGCAGGCACCAGGTCTCGTCGTACCCGTCGGGCTCGTCGCCCTCCGCGTCACGCACGCGGGAGCCATGGCCGGAGAACGAGACGAAAAGGGTGTGGCCGGGCCGCAGCGTGCGGCCGGCGTCGGCCAGAAGCGCACCCACCGCGGCGCGGGTGGCCTCGGCACCGCGCAGCAGGTGGATGGCGCGGTAGCCCGCCTGGAACGAGAGCTCCGCCAGCTTCCAGGCGGCGTCTTCGCTCGCCGACAGGGGCTCGTGCATCCCCGCCGGATGGTTCACGCCGATGTGGATCGAGATGCCGCGCTCCATCAGCCCATCTCCCGTCCGAGGGGGGGTGGCGCCGCCGCGACCGCGGCGGCGCTGGACGCAGCGTGCTCAGCCTCCGCCCGTGCCCCCGCCCCCGCCCGCGCCTCCGCCCACCCCGGCCACCAGGCAGGTGGACGGCGCGCCCCCCATCTCGGGTGGGAGGATGTCGCACGGGTTCGCGAGCGGCGGGCAGTCGCTCAGCTTCCCCCAGTAGCGCGGCATCACGGAAGGCACGGGGCCGCCGAAGAGCGTGTAGTAGGCGGAGAAGTGGTGAGGGACGAACCCCGGGGGCGGCACCGGCTGGTGCTCCTGGGGAAGGGGGTCCGGCGGCAGGTCCTGCGGGGTCTCGTGGTACACCACGAGGCTCACCCGGCCGTCGATGGGGTGCAGCGTGCCCAGGGCCCGGGGCGCCCCACCGCCGCCGATGGGCTGCGACCCCAGCGTCAGCGCGTCGCCCTCGACGTCGGGGATCTCCCACTCCACCTTGTGCGCGATCGGGCGGAACTCGCCCGGGCGCCACTCCCAGCACACCCCCGGCGCCACTCGCGTGATCCGCCCCGCGCCCAGCGTCACCCGGGCGTTCAGCTTCTTCCGGGTGTCGGCGCCCAGGTGGTCGGGGTCCACGGGGCGCTGGGTGATCTCGCGCAGGTCCACGATGTGGCTGCAGAAGGCGAGGTTCGCCTCCTCGCCGGCCACCGGCGTGAGCTGGTGGCCCGTGAGCCGGGCCATGGCGGTGATGCCGGTTGGGGCACCTCCTTCCACCAGGTGCCCGGTGTCGTACGCCAGCGCCGCCACGTGCCGGTCCGCGCCGCAGTGCGCGCCGAACATGCCGGGCATCAGCACGTGCATCCGGCCGGCGGGTCCGCCGTTGGAGGGCTCGGGGACGAACAGGCATAGCCCCGAGAAGGTGATCCGAAGGGTGAAGGCCATGGTGTTTGCCGCCACATCTGAGGGTGGAGAGGCCGTTCCGCAGCGGGGCCGCGGGCCCCGGCGATCCGGGTGCGGCACATTGGTGGGACCCGCCGTCTGCGATTCTCACCCCGTGCCGGCCGCGCTTCCCGCTCCGTCGCGCGGGCGACGGGGTTCCCGGCGCGGCGAGTTGATCGCCGGCGAAAGGTTGCGTACGTTCACGCGCCCTTCGGCTGCTCCGCTTCTCCGTCCTTCCGCTTCCGGATGACTGACTGGACCGACCTCGAGGCGGTGTTCGTGGCACACCTCGGCTGGATCGACAAGGTGGCCTCCATCGCCTGCGCCAAACACGGCGTCTGGGGCGCCGAGGCCGAGGACTTCGGCGGCTGGGTGCGGATGAAGCTGATGGAGGACAACTACGCCGTGCTGCGGAGCTTCCGGGGCGGTTCCGAGCTCAAGACCTACCTGGCGTCGGTGGTGGTTCACCACTTCTTCACCTACAACCGCACGCGGCAGGGCCGGTGGCGCCCCTCGGCCGCGGCGGAGCGGCTGGGCTCGCCGGCGCGGGAGCTGGAGACGCTGTTGCAGCGCGACCGCTACACGCTGGAGCAGGCCGGCGAGAAGCTGCGCACGGCCGGTCTCACCACGCTTTCCGACACCGAGCTCGCGCGGCTGCTGGCCAAGCTCCCCCAACGCCCGCCGCTGCGGCCGGTGGCCGTGGTGGACCCGGACCTGGTGCTGGGCGCCACCCCCAACGCATCGCGTGCCGACGAGCGGGTCACCGCGGCCGAAGCCGAGGCGCGGCGCAGCGAGATGATCGGCGCGCTCGGCCAGGCCCTTGAGCAGCTGGAGCCCGAGGAGCAGGTGATCGTGAAGATGCACTTCGCCGACGGGTACACGCTGGCCGACGTGGCGCGCGCGCTGGGGCTGGAGCAGAAGCCGCTGTACCGGCGCGTGGAGCGCCTGCGCGCCCGGCTGAAGGCATTCCTAGAGGGGGCGGGGCTGCGGGGCGACGACGTGCGCGGCCTCCTGTACGAGATGGAGGCACCGTGACAGGCGAAGGAAGAGATCCGGGCCGCGATTCCGGCCGGTGGCGAGCGCGTGGGCCCAGGGCGGGAGGTGACCGGTGAGCGACGTCTGGAACGAAGACGAGTGGGTGGCCGCATTCCTCGACGGACGCCTGGACGAGCGCCAGCGCGCAGAGATGCTGGCCCGCCTGACCACCGACGACGAAGCCTACGAGCACTTCGCCGCCACCGCGGCCATCCTGCGCGCGGCGGAACAGGCGGAACAGGCGGAAGAGGCGGAAGAGGCGGAAGAGGCGGAAGAGGCGGAACGGGCCGGTGCCGGAGCCGGGGCGGGCGAGCACGGCGACGTCACGCTCGCCGGTTCGCGCCCGGCCGGTGCGCCGGCTCCCGCGGTCGCGCTCTCCACGGATGCGGCGGACGAGCCGGACCCGGACCGCGGCGTGACCCGGCTGCACCCGGGGAAGGCCACGACCGCCGTACGATGGCTGGCGCTCGCGGCCGGGGTCGTGGGGCTCGCGCTGGCGGGCCGCGCTCTGTGGCTGCGCACCTCGTCCGCCGGCGAGCCGGTGCGCCTGGCCGCGCGCCTGGAGCACGTGGAGCAGGGGCTGCCCGCGGCGTGGAACCAGCCGCCGCCCTGGACGTCGCCGCGCGGCGACGGAGATCCGGGTGCCCTGTCAGCGGAGGAGAAGGCGGCGGAGGCCGCGCGCGCTGGCGCGCTGCTGGTGGACCTGTCGGTGGCGGTGCGCGGGAGAGATGCGGCGCGCACGCGGGTGCTCGCGAATCAGATCACCAGCCGGTTCGACCCACGGGGGGGCCGCAACGGCGCGTTGCGCAGCTTCGAACAGGGCGCGGGAGGGCCGCCGGAACGGCTGGAGCCGCTGGTGGCGCAGGCCACGGACCGCATTGCCGGACGGCTGGAGCGCGAGGCGCTGGAACTGGGCGCCTGGACCGAGGCGGCGCGCCTGGCCGCGGCGCGCCACGACGCCGCGTTCTTCCGCGACCGGCAGACGCGGCCGACGCTCGACCGTCTCGCGGTGCGGACGGCGGCCGATCCGGCCGCCCGCGCCGCGGTGGAGCGGGTCCGTCTGCTGGCCGAAGCGGATCCGCCGGCGTGGGATGCGCTTGTTGAAGCACTCCGCGCGCTGGCCCGCGAGTTCGCGAGCGGATGACAAGGAGCGTGGGGACTCGTGACTTCCCCGGTCTCGAGCCCCTTGCGCTCAGCGCCCGATGTACCGGAAGCCACCCCACACCGCGGGGGAGCTCAGCGCGGGGTTGCGCGAGTGCAGCATCTCGAGCTGCGCATCGCGCAGTGCCGTGGCGGGATCGCTCGTCCGCCGGTAGGCGCGATGGAACGCCAGCATGAACGGCTGCGTCAGCGAGTCGTCCACCTCCCACAGGCTCCCGACCACCCCGCCCGCTCCCGCCCCCAGCAGCGCCCCCGAAAATCCCGAAAACCCGCCGGAGCGTCCTTCGCGCGAGCGCGAGGTGCGGCAGGCGGCGAGCACCACCAGCCGCACGCCCCGAAGCTGGAGCCCGTTCACCGCCTCGGCGGTCAGTCGGCCGGTGGTGTCGGCGCCGGCCAGCACCAGGGCCGACCGCTCCGGCCGCGCGTCGTCGAACACGGCGTGACCCGCGTAGTGGATGATCCCGGCGCGAGTGGCGTTCGCCATGAACGCGCCGCGGGTGGCGTGAACGCCGGAGAGCCTCACGCTCCCGGGGTACAACGCGGCCAGCGAATCCACCTCTGCCTGCGCGCCCTCGAGCGGGTCCAGCCTGGGGTACTGCAGCGGGTCGAAGGCGGGATTGGCCACCAGCAGGGCGGGGCGCGCAGACCCAGCCGCGGCGGACGCGGGTCGGGCTGCGTCGGCGAGGCTGGCCGGGAAGCGCAAGGGGTGATCCTCGATCAGGTACCGGCCACTCCCCGAGTCGACGAGCGCGGGGAAGGGCACGCCGGCCGCCTCCCCGTCCGCCAGGACCACGAGCGACGTTCCGGGCGCGCCCAGGCGGTCCTTCACCGGACGGACCAGCAGGTCGTACAGGCGTTCCAGGTCCGGCCGGGCCGATGGCGCCCGCGACGGCGACTCCAGCGCCGCCATGACCCGCTCGATCCGCAGGACGAGGTCGCCGCGATCCAGCGTGTCGAGCCGCAGGCGCACGTCGTCTCCCACCACCGTCCACGTGAGGAGCGTGTCGCCGATCAGCGCGTACTCCACGGCTACCTGCCCGGGCGGAGCGGCCGGCGGAACCGCGGCACGGGCGGCGGAACGGGGGGCGAACGAAACGCGGCCGTGCTCCAGTGTCTGCAAGGCAGCGACCGGCATGCGGGCGCGCACGTGCAGCATCACCAGCTGGTCGAAGCGGATGCGCGCCCGTTCCATCATCGCGACACGCAGGTAGGCGGATCGCTGGTTGTGTGAAAGGTCGCGGATCCATGCGGTTGCATCGTTCAGATCGGCGGCGGCGGCTGGCAGATCACCATGAGCGAGCCGCACGTCCGCGCGCCGCAGGAGCGCCGGAATCAGCCAGATGCTGTTTTTTTCCCTTTTGAAGTATTCCACAGCCGAATCCAGGCCGACGATCGATGCGCTGTCCCTTTCCACCAGCACGGCCAGGGAGCCGAGGACCGCCTCGAAATCCCGGCGCGGCTTGCTGTCGGCCATCCTGGCCACGATCGCCGCTGCGCTATTCAGGTCCTCCGCGGCCTGCCGGGGGCGCGCCGTCAGGGCGCGGATGTCGGCCAGGCCGAGCAGCGCCTCCACCTTGACGCTCGAAGACGGGAGCCGCCTCGCGACGGACACGTTCTCGTCCCGGATTTGCTCCGCCGCCAGGGGCATCCCGTCGGCGGTAGCCGCGTTGGCCAGCACGAACAGCGTGTTGTGCAGCCACCTGGACGAACGGACTCCGCGCAGGGTCGTCAGCCCGCGGTGCATGGCGCGATAGGCGGCGACCGTGTCGCGCTGATAGTAGGCCGCCTCGCCGTCCTGCGCGTGGGCGTAGGCCGCGAACTCCGTCTCTCCCGCGCGCTCGAACAGCCGGGCGGCGGAGCGATAGGACGCGCGCGCCTCGACGTAATGGTCGGCGCGGATCAGCCCGGTGCCGCGCATCCACCGGACACGCGCGGCCAGCGCCGGGTGCCGCACTGAATCGATACGCGTCAGCAAGGCCTGGTACGCCGAGTCCGCTTCGGCGAATCCTCCGTCGTACACCAGCGTGGCGGCCTGAAAGGCTTTCGCCGACTGCGCCAGCGTCGGCGAGTGGGGCAGGGCGGCCACCAGGCGCGCCAGCGTGTCTGCCGCGGAGGCGCGGGTGTCGTGTTCCAGGTAGAGGGTCTGGGCCGCCGCGTACCTTCGGTGCGCGCGGGCCAGCGCGAGGGTCGCGGCGGGATCGTCGGCCGCGGCGCGGATGGCGCCGACCGCGTCGGCGAGGGACGCGTCTCCACCGCGCCAGGCCAGCGTGGCCCCGAGCCGGTCCGCGAGCTGCAGCTGCCGGGCGGCCTCTGCGGTGTTGCCCGCCTCGACCGCGGCGCCCCATCGGCCCAGCACGGTGTCCCACCCCAGCAGCCTCGCCTCCTGGGGATGGTTCATCGCGAACGCCCTCACCGCCTCTTGCGAAGACTCCGGTTCCGGCGCACGCGGCCGCGGCGGATGCTGGAGCCTCTGCCGCCGGCGCCGCGCCTCGGCGGCCCACTCGGATGTGGAGTCGACGCGGAGGTACGCCGTCCAGGCGAGCGTGCCCCGCTCGTCCAGCCCGATCGACTCGAGCGCCAGCGCGGTGTTGAACCATGCGGCGGAGTTCCCGGGCTCGCTGCCGAGCGCCTCCAGGGCGTAGCCCAGCCCCTGCAGGAGGTCGAGCGGGTTCTGGGTGAGCTGCGCGCGCACCAGGTACATCCCCGACAGGTCCACCAGAAGGGGAACCGCACGGCTCGACAGCCGCAACGCCCGGGAGAGCCGCGAGATCGCTGAATCGAGCGAGCGCTCCGTCTCGCTGGGCCCGATCAACGCCAGCAGCGCGGATACCTGCAGCGTGTCGGGATCGGAGCTTTCGCTCGGGTCGGCAACGGCGTCGAGATCGGCAGGAAACACGTTTTCGGCGCCGCAAGCCTCGCGCGGAACCGTTTCACTGGCGATCGAGCGTTGCACGGTGCACGGGCGGTACACGAGCGGGATGGAAAGCCGCGGAGAAAACACACGTCCGGGCCGGGCATCCACCAGGTCGTCGAGCACGCTGGGGCGGGAGATGCCGCGGAGGGTCGCGCTGGCCGTCGCCGCCGCCAGGGCGAGCCCCGCACCCAGCAACAGAAGCCGGGAGCGATTCACGCCCATGCCGGGTGACCGGGTCGATCGGGATCTGGACATGTGTGCGGCGGATGTGTGTAGACGGCGGATGCCGGATCACTGACGAAAGAAACGACGGATTCGGGCAGGCATGCGGCGGGCCGGCGAGTGGAGGACGCCGTGGTGGTGCGTGCACCAGAGCGAGAATTGTCTCACATCGTCCCACCAGAGTCAACCGCCCCGGATCGTGCGGCATCGTGAGGGCTAAGTTGCTGCGTACGCAGCGCTCGCCCGCCGGCTTCGCAGAGACACGTTGCCATCCATTCCATGGATCGCGCGTCCTGTTTTCGCATGCCGTTCTGCGGCCCGACAACAGTGGAATGCAGTAATGGCTGAATGGATACATCAATCAGGAAGTCTGTCCCTGGAACCGCTTCTCGCCGCCCACGCACGAGCCACGTTCCGCACGCGCGAGGGGCTGGACGGGCCCGGGCTGGTGGAGTGGATGACCATGACGCAGGAGGAGTTCAGCCGCCGCTTCAAGAACTCGGCGATCAAGCGGACCAAGCGCCGCGGCCTGCTGCGCAAGTGGCCGCCGCTGCTCGGCAACTGGGGCTCGCGCGAAGCCGTCCCCGCCCTCGCCGTCGCGCTGAACGACGAGGAGCCGCTGGTGCGCCGGCACGCGGCGTGGGCGCTGGGCCGCATCGGCACGGACGCGGCGATGCAGGCGTTGGCGGGGCGGGCGGAGGTGGAGGAGGATGAGTGGGTGCGGGAGGAGATCGCGGCGGCGCTGGGCCAGCACTGACGGACGTCAGATCTCGTGCTCAGCAGACAGCACGGTGATCGCCTGACGGCACCGTGGAGGCCTCAGGCCACTAGGCCAGGTAAAATCTGGGCCAATTAGAGCGGTTTTCGGATCACTCCGGAGCGACCGTGTAGCCGCAGTGGCGAAACCACCCGCGAGCATCTTGAGGCGTGATGGTTTCCATGGCGTCGGCTACTGCGGCTTCTAGCGCGTCGCGCGTGTTCGCCGCGCGAGA
>DASWMA010000481.1:0-2853 GCA_036399995.1 Longimicrobium sp.
CCCCGCGCCGCGCGCCAGGCGCTGCGCGATCCGCAGCGCGAGCTGGCGGCGCTGCGCTGGCGCGGCGCGGGCGCGCACTGCCCCGTGTGCGGGCGCGACTACCGCCGCTTCCTCCCTTTCGGCGACGTGGAGCGCCGCGAGCACGCGCTGTGCCCCGGCTGCCACTCGCTGGAGCGCCACCGGCTGCTGTGGCGCTACCTGCGCGAGCGCACGGAGCTGTTCACGCGCCCGCACCGGATGCTGCACTTCGCCCCGGAGCGGTGCCTGGAAGTGCGTCTGCAGCGGGCGCCGGGGGTGGATTACGTGACCGGCGACCTGGAGCCCGGCCGCGCGATGGAGCGGGTGGACATCACCGGCCTCCCCTTCGGCGACGGCAGCTTCGACGCGGTGCTGGCCATCGACGTGCTGGAGCACATCCCCGACGACCTGGCCGCGCTCCGCGAGCTGCACCGCGTTCTCCGCCCCGGCGGGTGGGCGCTGCTGCGCGTGCCGCTGGACGGCACCCGGGCGGCCACGCACCAGGACCCGGCGATCCAGTCGCCCGAAGACCGCGCGCGCGAATACTGGCACCCGCTGCACCTGCGCCTGTACGGCCGCGACTTTCCCGACCGCCTGCGCGAGGCGGGTTTCACCGTCCGCGAAGACGCCTTCGCCTTCCAGCTCGACCCCGCCGAGGCGCGGCTGCAGGGGATCGTCCCCGAGAAGATCTACCTGGCCGTGCGGTAGCTTCACGAGCCGCAACAGCGAGTCACACGGAGGAACGGAGTGCAGCGGAGGGAACGGAGAACTGCGAGAGGGAAGTTCTCCGCTCCCTCCGTTCTTCTCCGTTTCTCCGTGTGACCCCTGCGGTTGCTCCGCTCGACCCCGGCAGCAACTCGGCGGTTGCGACTCTGTCTCTCCGGCACGTACGACGGAAATGGCTCCCCGGGTTGAATGGAAGGCGGCGCGGCGCTAGGTTCCGCGGCCGAATCCATCCCCTTCGATCCCATACGCAACTGGCCCGATGTACCGCCCTCCCGACTTTTCGCAGCCGCGCTTCGCCGACGCACCCGACGCCCGCTGGGCGCCCGCGCCCTCGGACGGCGTGCTTCCCGAGGGCTTCTTCAGCACCACCAACCTCCCTACCTACGTGCGCATCGGCGGCGAGTGGAAGCTGCCGCGCGAGCCGCGCATGGACTCGGCGCTGGTGATGGACCCCGACGGCGTCCCCCGCGTGCTCGAGGGGCGCTACGTGCGCGGCGGGCAGAAGGTGGCCATGGGCTTCGCCGAAGACGGGAGCGACGGGATCTTCGTGCACGCCGCCGGGCTGATGGGCGACCCCGACATGGGCCCCGAGGGCGAGTTCAAGTTCATGTCGAGCGAGGTCAGCCGCGAGAAGCCCACCGACTACCCCGAGATGGCGCGCATCCTGGTGGACGAGAAGGAGCGCTGCGGCCACGTGATCTGGGTGGTGGGCCCGGCGGTGCTGCACTCGCGTGGGCGCGACACGCTGGCCTGGTTCGTCCGCAACGGCTACGTGGGGGTGATGTTCGGCGGCAACGCGGTGGCCGTGCACGACATCGAGGCCGCCACCATGGGCACCACCCTGGGGATGAACGGCCGCGGCGTGCCCATGGAGGGCGGCCACGCCTTCCACATGCGCGCCATCAACCGCGTGCGCGCCGCCGGCTCGATCCGCGCGGCGGTGGAGCAGGGGATCATCGAGTCGGGGATCATGCACGCGCTGGTCACCCACGACGTCCCCTTCGTGCTCGCCGGATCCATCCGCGACGACGGCCCCCTCCCCGACACCCTCACCGACGTGGTGGCCGGGCAGGAGGCGATGAAGGAGCACACCCGCCGCGCCACGGCGGTGATCATGATCGCCACCGCGCTGCACTCCATCGCCACCGGCAACATGCTCCCCTCGTACGTCTACCGCGAGGAGACGGGCGAGGTGCGGCCGCTCACCACCATCTGCGTGGACAGCAGCGAGTTCGTGGTGAGCAAGCTCAAGGACCGTGGCACGCATCAGGCGTTCGGGGTGATCACCAACGCGCAGGACTTTCTGCACGTTCTGCGGCATTACGTGGAGGTGGAGGCCGCCAGCCGGGTCCCCGCCGCCGCAAGCTGAGGACACCGCCCGTCCCCGCAGGGGGACAGCGGCAGGTGCGGAACGGACGTTACGGCGGCTGAGGGCCGGGGAAAGCGCGATCGCGCGACGAAGCGCTTGCATGCCGGGCCCGTCGGCCAGAGATTCGGATTGCACCACCTGCCGGAACAGCACACCGTGGTTTGATGGAGGTTGGCCGGATGCTCCTCGCGCGCACCGCACTCCGCTCTCGTGACGGCGCTCTCGCGTCCGCCGCGGGCGGCGAGCGGGCCCCACGCGAGGCCGGCCACCCGCAGGTCTTCCGCTGGTTCATTCCGCTGGATCCATCCTCAGAGCTCGGCTGACGCCATGGACGCGCCGATCATTCCCCGGTTCCGTACCCTGCACCGACTTGCGCTGGCCGCCGCGGCCGTGCTGCTCTGGGCCGACCCGGCCCGGGCGCAGCAGCCCTCGGCCATCGACCTCCGCGTGATCGACGGCGAGACGGGAGCCCCGCTCGCCGGCGCCTCCGTGCGACTGGACGGCGTGAACGCGGGGGTCAGCGACCAGCGCGGCGCCGTCCGCCTTTCGCTGGTGCCCGCGGGCCCCCACCGCGTGGAGGTGGCGATGCTGGGCCGCCACACCGCCGCGCCCGAGGTGGACCTGGCGCCGGGGCGCGCGCTGAACCTGGAGGTGGTGCTGCACCCCGACGTGGTGCGCCTGCCGCCGATGGCGGTGACGGCACGCGCGCGCGGCCCCCTGGGCGGCACGGTGGACGGGAG
>DASWMA010000482.1:0-8052 GCA_036399995.1 Longimicrobium sp.
GGCCACCCTCGGCCACCCTCGGCCACCCTCGGCCACCCTCGGCCACCCTCGGCCACCCTCGGCCACCCTCGGCCACCCTCGGCCACCCTCGGCCACCCTCGGCCACCCTCGGCCACCCCCGGCCGCCACCCCCGGCCCGCCGAAGCCCCCTCGCGGTTCTCCCCCTTCTCCTGCGGTTCGGGAGAAGGGGGCCGGGGGGATGAGGGTTCCTGCAAGATATCCCGCCGCCGGGGAGCAGGCCAATCGACGCAAAGGCAGATGTGCACACGGTGTCGCTTGACGTGCGGGGTGGCTGCCCGCACGTTTTCGCGCTCGCGAAACAGACGCCGTCAGATCCTGGGCACCATCGGAATGACCACAACCATCCGGCGCTACGGACTCGCCCCACCCTCCGAAGACGATGCGCTGGGCATGCTCGCCCGCGTGGTCGGGGTCGACCGCGCGGCGCAGGCGTGGCTCCGCGCACGCCGCGCCGCCGGCCTGCAGGGGCACGGCGCCCTGTCGCCCGACGAGCTGCTGCGCGCGGCCGAGGCGCTCACGCAGGGCGAGGGATGCGAGCCCGCCGTGGGCACCTCGCTGGCGGTGCGCGTGCGAAGCTGGATCCTGCTGAACCGCCAACGGGCGGGGGAACGATGACCGAGAGCGGAACCCCGCTGCGCCCCGGCGCCGGCACCCAGGCCGACGTGGAGCGGCTGCAGGAGATCGTGGACCTGGGCCTGCTGTCGCCCGAGAGCGACGCCGTGCTGCAGGAGATCACCCGCGAAGCCGCCACCGCGCTGAACCTGCCCACCGCGCTGGTGACGGTGGTGCTCGACGAAGCGCAGTTCTTCGCCGCGACGCACGGGGTGGACGGGTGGATGCACGCCGCGCAGGGCACGCCGGTGGAATGGAGCTTCTGCGCGCTCGCCGTGGCGAACCAGGCCCCGTTCGTGGTGGAAGACGCGACCACCCACCCCGCCGTGCGCCACATGCCGGTCGTGGAGAACGACCGGGTGATCTGCTACGCGGGCATTCCGCTGGTCAGCTCGCGCGGCCACACCCTGGGCACCCTGTGCGTGATCGGCAACGAGCCGCACGCCTTCAGCGAAGACGAGCTCGGCACCCTCCGTTCGCTGGCGGACCGCGCCGTCGCCCGCATCGAGGAGCGCCGCCGCCCCGCGCAACCGGCGGAGTGAGCGACGTCGGGACCTGAACGACGAGCGGGCCGGCCACTCTCACGGTGGCCGGCCCCGCTCTCACGTCCATCCGTGCATTCTCATCTCGTCGGCATCGGCGCGAACGCGGGCTGTTGAACCGCATGAACGCAGAGCATCGGAGGAAATGGAGTCAGGGGGAGAACTTCACCAGGTTCTCCCCCTGACTCCCATCTCTCCGATGCTCACGGCGAAGCCGCCATGCGGTTCGGGAACGCCGGGCCGCGACGGGATCAGCGCCCGCCCGCCTCGAGCCAGGGGAGAAGCTCGTCCATGGTGATCCGCCAGTTGTTCTCCAGCAGCGGCACGGCTGCCTCGGGGTCGCCGCGCTCCAGCGCACGGGCGATGTCGTGGTGCCCGCGCGTGCTCACCGGCACGCGCCCGGCGTTCTGCATGTAGGCGTACTCGTAGCGCCGGATCACCGCCTTCAGCCCGCCGATCATCTCCAGCAGCCGCTCGTTGTCGCACCCCTCCAGCAGCGCGCGGTGCCACGCCATGTCCAGGTCGATGCGCCGCTCGGGGTCGTCGCCCGCCTGGCCCAGCTCGGCGTTGATCCGGTCGAGCTCGGCCAGGGCGGCGCTGCTGGGCCGCGGGCACGCGCGCAGCGCCAGCACCTCCAGCGTCCACAGGATCGGGTAGACCTCGGCCACCTCCTTCGTCGAGAGCGCCTTCACGAAGAAGCCGCGCCCCATGTCCACCTCCAGGAACCCCTCGCGCTCCATCCGCAGCAGCGCCTCGCGCACCGGCGTGCGGCTCACCCCCAGCTCCTGCGCCACCACCGAATCGCTGATGCGGCTGCCGGGGGGGATCTCTTCGCGCAGAATCCTCCCCACGATGGCGCGGTGCACCTGCTCGCGGAGGGGAACGCGGGTAATGGTCATGTCACAGTCCCATATTTTCGTTGAGCGGGCGGCACGCCGGCACCTCGGCACGCCCCATAATCGGGCCTGCCACAAACATTTGCAACCACGAGACGCTCCCCGGTGTCCCTTCCCGAGCGCCCCACCGGCCACGCCGTGACGCCGCCCGCGCCGACGCGTACATTCCGCGGCGTCCCGCCCCGCGCCCGAGCCCACGCACGCCCACGGGCCGCGAGATGGAGATCCTGCCGCTGTGTCCAAGGATAACGAACGGATGACGAGATTCGATGCCGAGGACGGGGCGCCCGCCGCGCCCGCCTGGCTGCCGCGCTTCCACACGGACGGCTTCGCGCTGATTGCCGGCGTGGTGCCGGGCGACCGCGTCCACGCGCTGCTGGCCGCGCTCGAGGCGGCCGAAGACAGCGCGGGCGCACTGCGGCGCGAGAGCGTCTACGCCATCCGCAGCCTGCTCGAAGCCGTGCCGGCCGTGCGCGACCTGGCCCGCTCGCCCCGGGTGCGCGCGCTGGTGGAGCCGGTGCTGGGCCCCCACGCGTTCGCCGTGCGCGGCATCCTGTTCGACAAGACGCCCGACGCGAACTGGAAGGTGGCCTGGCACCAGGACCTGACCATCGCCGTGCGCGAGCGGCGCGAGGTGGAGGGGTTCGGGCCGTGGAGCGAGAAGGCCGGCGTGGTGCACGTGCAGCCACCCGCTTACGTGCTGGAGCGGATGGTGACCGTGCGGCTGAACCTGGACCCCTGCGGCCCCGAGAACGGCCCGGTGAACGTGATCGCCGGCTCGCACCGCCACGGCCGCCTGTCCGTGGACGAGGTGCAGCGGCGCCGCACCGGGGAGCCCGCCGTCTCCACCTGCCTGGGCGCAGGCGGCGTGCTGCTGATGCGGCCGCTGCTGCTGCACGCGTCGTCGCCCTCCACCTCGCCCGCGCACCGGCGGGTGGTGCACCTCGAGTTCGCGGCCGGCGAGCTTCCGGGTGGGCTGGAGTGGCACGGGCGGTGGTGAGGCCGGAGGTGGGGAGAGATGATGAGACGAGAGGCTTGCATGTACGAAATCTAACGTTATGTTAGATTTCGTACACAGCCATGAAGAGGAGAGATGCCCGGTATCGCGTACGCCCACGTCTACGATCTCGCCGCCGACCAGCACGGCTACTTCACGGCCGGCCAGGCGCGCCGCTGGGGAGTGCAGGCCAACACGCTGGTGATGATGGCCAAGCGCAGCTCGCTGGAGCGTCTGAGCCACGGCGTGTACCGGCTGGTGCACTTCCCCGCGTCGCCGCTGGGGCAGTACGTGGAGGCCACGCTCTGGCCCGGCGGCGGCACCCGCGGCGTGGTGTCGCACCAGTCGGCGCTCGCGCTGTACGGCGTGTCGGACGTGAGCCCGGCCCGCATCCACGTGACCGTGCCGCGCCGCTTCCGAACGCACCGCGAGGTGCCGCGGCACCTGGTGCTGCATCGCGAAGACGTTCCCGAGACGCACCTCGACGTGGTCGAAGGAATCCCGGTCACCACGCTCGAACGGGCCATCCGCAACTGCGCGCAGGCGCACCTGGGTGCAGAGCTGATCGGACAGGCGATTGATGAAGGCGAGCAGAAGGGCCACCTGAGCCGTGCCACCGCGGCGAAGTTGAGAGCCGAACTCCTTCCGGCCTGAGCGCCTCATGAGCACGCCGCCACCCAAGGCTCCGCCCAGAACGCACCAGATGCTGTCGCGCTGGGCGGACGTCTACGCCCGGCAGGTGGGGCACGACGCCGCGCGCGTGCGGCGGTGGGTGGCGTACATGGCGCTGGGCGGCGCGCTGAGCCGCGAGACGGGGGAGGGGGCGCCCCGGTTCGCGCTGAAGGGCGGGGTGGCGCTGGAGCTGAGGCTGCGCGGCCGCGGTCGCGCCACCCGCGACCTGGACCTGGTGCTGAACGACGCGCGCGGCGACCTGCTCGGCCAGCTCCACGCCGCGCTGCACCCGCCGTTCGGGCAGTTCACCTTTCGCATCCACGGCGACGCCCGCGCGCTGCGGCCCGACACCGTGCGCGCCGAGGTGAGCGTGCAGTACGGCGGCAAGTCGTGGGCGCGGGTGCAGGTGGACCTGAGCCGCGGCGAGGCCGGGCGTTTCGAGGTGGAGATGGTGGAGGCGCTCGACTTCGGCGGCGTCGCCTTCGGCTTTCCCAGCGCGCTGCCGTGCCTGTCGCTGCACCTGCAGGCCGCGCAGAAGCTGCACGCCATGACACGCCCCTCCATCGATGGCCGGCCGAACACCCGGTTCCGCGACCTGGTGGACCTGGTGCTGCTGATCGACCTGATCGACGACCTCCCCTCGTTCCGCGGCACCTGCGTGGGCGTGTTCGCGCACCGGAACACGCACCCGTGGCCGCCGGCCATCGATCTCCCCGCGGAGTGGGTGCAGCCGTACCGCGCGTTGGCCGAGGAGCTGGAGATGTCCGTGACCGACGCGGCCGACGCGGCGCTCCGGCTGCGCTCCTTCCTGCACCGGGTGGAGGTGGCCGCGCTCCCGATCGCCACCGCCGCCGAACCCGCCACCCCCGTGGATGCGCCATGCTGATGATGCAGGCCACGCCGGGCGAGCCGGCGCTGATCCCCTGGTGGGTGCTGTACGTGGTGGTGCTGGCCGCCACCTGGGGGCTGTTCCGCCTGGCGCGCCGCACCGGCTGGGCGATCCCGCTGGGGTGCTTCACCGTGGTCCCGGTGATGATCGTTGCGCTGATGGCGCTGCCGAGCGGCATGTGGCCGGTGATGCTGGCGCTGAGCACCCTGCCGCTGATCGCCGCGCTGCTCGGCTTCCGCAGGCGCGGCCCGGCGGCGGCCGGCGGCGCGCTCCCCCAGCCGCGTGCGATGACGCAGATCCCGAAGCAGCTCCTGGCCGGGCAGCCGCGCCCTGAGTCGGTGCTGCGCTCGAAGGTGATGGCGTCGCGGTTCGCGGCGGGGATGCCGCGCGACGCCGAGTTCGTGGCGCGGATGCGCTACGTGAGCGGGATCGGGGAGATGAGCGCACGGCCGGTGGACCTGTTCCTGGGCGGCGGCCAGCTGTGGGTGGCGCCGCTGAAGGACGACGCGCCGCCCGTGCCGATCGCCGCGCGCAACGTGCTGCGCGTGGACGTGTGGCCCGAGCCGGAGCGGCCGCCCACGCTGCGGGTGAGCTGGAGCCCGCCCGCCGGCGAGCTGACCGCCGAGCTGGTGATGGAGACGATGCCCAACGTGCCGCCCGAGGTGGCTACGGGGCAGCTCCAGGCCGTGGCCGGCGTGCTCACCACCGCCATCGGCGCCGAGGCGCGCGAGGCGGAGCAGGCCGAGATCGCCGCGATGGGCCCCGCCGCCGTGCCGCCGCCGGTGCCCGGCCTGCGCGCGTGCTCCAACTGCGGAGAGACGGTGCCCCCCGGCGCGACGGCGTGCCCGAGGTGCGCGACGCTGGTGTGACGGCGGCGCGTCGGGCGCCGGGCAGGATCGGCGGTTTGGTCGTTGAGCGGTCTCGTGCGAAAATGCGACTGAAGTCGCGGCTACAACGGCACGCAGTCCGCCTTCGCGGACTTCATCCGCTCGATCCGCGAGCAACGCTCGCCGCTACGGGTGATGCTGGCCCTGCCCGTGCCTCCCGCCTAGAATCAGCTCTTCACGGTAATCACATCTGCAGAAGAAGATTCGGGGCGAGATGAAGCTTTCGGGGAGAACGGTGCTGATCACGGGCGCCAGCGCGGGGATCGGGGCGGCGTGCGCGCGGGCGTTCGCGGCCGAGGGGGCGCGGCTGGTGCTGGCCGCCCGTCGTGCCGAGCGCCTGCAGGAGGCTGCCGACAAGCTGCGCGGCAGCGGCACCGACGTGCTGGCGCTGGAGCTGGACGTGCGCGACGCGGCCGCCGTGGCCGAAACCGTAGGCGCGCTGCCGGCCGAGTGGAGCGCCATCGACGTGCTGGTCAACAACGCGGGGCTCGGCCGGGGAATGGACAAGCTGTGGAACGGCACCCCCGCCGAGTGGGACGAGATGGTGGACACCAACGTGAAGGGGCTGCTGTACGTCACCGGCGCCGTGGTGCCGGGGATGGTGCAGCGCGGCCACGGCCACGTGATCAACCTGGGGTCGGTGGCGGGGCACGAGGTGTACCCCGGCGGCGCCGTCTATTGCGCCACCAAGCACGCGGTGGGCGCCATCACCCGCGGGCTGCGGATGGACGTGCTCGGCACCGGCGTGCGCGTGAGCACGGTGGACCCGGGGATGGTGGAGACGGAGTTCAGCGTCGTCCGCTTCCACGGTGACGCGGACCGCGCGAAGAACGTCTACCGTGACATGAACCCGCTGACCGCCGACGACATCGCCGAGACGGTGGTGTGGGTGGCCACGCGCCCGCCGCACGTCTGCATCGATGAGATCATCATCAAGCCCACCGACCAGGCGAGCGCGACGAGGGTGCATCGGCGGAGCTGAACAGGTGCGTGAGTGCGTGAGTGCGTGAGTGCGTGAGTGCGTGAGTGCGTGAGTGCGTGAGTGCGTGAGTGCGTGAGTGCGTGAGTGCGTTTGACGTTCCTCTGCTCCCGCGGCTCACCACTGACCCATCTCGCTGGCCGCACTCAGCACCTAGCACCTAGCACGAAAGAGAGCCGCCGCCCCGGTGACCGGGACGGCGGCTCTTCTGCTGTGCGGGCGACGGTGTCAGCCGTTGGGGATCACCAGCCGCTGGCCGATCTTCAGCCGCGACGAGCGGAGGCTGTTGGCCTGCTTGAGCTTGGCCACGCTCACCCCGTTGCGGCGGGCGATGGCCGAGAGCGTGTCGCCGCGGCGCACGCGGTAGGTGGCGCGCGCCGAGCCGCTCGCCCGCGAGGCGGTGCGGGTGGACGACTTGCCACCGCCGTTCCCGGACACGTAGCGCCGGTACTGCGCGGGGAACACGGCCACGTGGAAGTGCGGCGGGCGGCGCTCCTCGATGGCCTCGATCACCCCCTCGCGCTCGACGTCGAGCAGCGCCTGCCGCAGCCAGCGCAGGCAGCTTGCGCGCGCGGGCTTGCGCAGGTCCACCGCCATCCCCGACGGGTGCACCGTCTCGGTCACCGAGTTGCGCAGCCGCAGCGACTTGGGGCGCACCGCGCTGGTCACCACCAGCCGTTCGCCGCAGGCGGCGTGATACTGCGCCGCCAGCCGCTGCACGAAGGTGCGCGTGGTGGGCAGCGCGTACGGATATGACACCGACGCCACACGGTAGTGCGCGTTGCCGGTCAGGCGCACCAGCTCGCCTTCGGCGGCGGCGCTGCGGACGCCGCGGGCCGAGCGGTAGAAGGTGAGGTCCTGGTCGCGCGCCTGGTTGTACATGCGCTCCACGCTGCCGCGCGAGCCGCGCAGCGTCTGCGCCTCTGCGCCGCCGGCGAGCAGCACCACGGCCGCAATCGCGGCGGGAGCAATCCGGAAGTTCGGCATCGGTGGATGTAAGGGCCTGCGGGATCGATCGAAGCGTGCACGCGCAATCTGCACGGTCCAGGCCGCGCGTACGGTACGCGGCGCGTGCACGGTGGTCAACCCATTACACCGTTTCGGGGTGCGGGGTTTCGGAAACGGCGGAACAGGTGCGTGAGCGCCGTGCGCGAGTGCGTTCCGCCATGCGTGCCAGGGCAATTCGCATCGAGTCGCGCGCTCCCAGCGTCACCCACGGCCAGCCGGATGCGCCTCCCGTCCCTGCCCGACCGCCTCCAGCTCCTCCACCGCGCGGTCCGCGGCTACATCGCGCTCGATGATCCGGCCCAGCCGCCCGGCATTCGTCCTGAACCCTGGCTCGCGGAGCAGGCGCCGGACCGCGGCTGCGATGCGCGGCGGGGCTGCGGAACGGCTCAGCCGCAAGCCTGCTCCGCGCGCGACCACGCGGGCGGCGTTGTCATCCTGGTCGCGCCCCATGGGGAGGCAGAGGAGCGGAACGCCGCAGGCGAGCGCGCGCATCACCGTGCCGTGCCCGGCATGCGTGACGATGGCGGCGCCGTGCGGGAACACACGGGC
>DASWMA010000483.1:0-4642 GCA_036399995.1 Longimicrobium sp.
GGTCGACCGCTTCCTGGCCGACGCGGCCGCCGCGGGGGCCAGCGGGGTGCTGCTCACCGACCTTCCCGTGGGCGCCGACGCCGACCTGGAGGGGCGCTTCGAGGCCGCCGGGATGGACCTGGTCCGGCTGGTGGCGCCGACCACCACGCCCGAGCGGGTGCGCGTGATCGCGCGGGCGGCGCGGGGGTTCCTGTACTACGTGTCGCGCACGGGGGTGACCGGCGCGGCGCGGGAGCTTTCCGCCGGGCTGGCCGCCGAGGTGGCCGAGGTGCGCGCGGTGACCGACGTGGCCGTGGCGGTGGGCTTCGGCATCTCGACCGCGGCGCAGGCGGCGCAGGTGGCCGCGATCGCCGACGGCGTGGTGGTGGGGAGCGCGCTGGTGGACCGGCTGGAGCGGGGCGGGGTGGAGGCGGCCCGCGAGCTGATGCGCGAGCTGCGCGGCGCGGTGGACGCCGCCGCGCGGCGCTGATCCGGCGTTCGTCGCCTGCTCCCGGATCCCACGCGGTGCCTGATTTCCCAACGACGAGGTCACACGGAGCAACGGAGAAACGGAGGAGGAACGGAGCGCGCGTGAAGCTCTCCGCTTCCTCCGCTGCTCCGTGTGCCCTTTTCAGCGGTGCCGGTCAGGTGACAGATTGTCTGGATTCCGCACCCCCCTCCCGACGTCGATGACCATCCGCCCGACCGAGATCCCCACGAGCCGGCCTTGAGCACGCGCACGCTTCCCCCGGTGCTGACCAGCATCCTGCGCCTGTACGCGCGCGGGCTGATCTGGCTCGGCGCGCTGGCGCTGGCCGCCGCGTGGCTGCGCTGGCCGCCCACCCAGGCGGGGTACGCCGCCGCGGCGGTGGGGATCGTGGCGGTGGCGGCGCTGCGCTGGGGGGCGGTGCCGCTCAGCAAGTTCAGCTACGTGACGATGACGGTGGTGCCGGTGGGCGCGCTGACGCTGCTGGGCCACCCCACCGCCGCGGTGATCGCCGCCGCCGCCGGCGCGCTGCTGGGCGACACCATCCGCGGCAAGCAGGTCTTTCCCGCCGCGGTGAACGCCGGGCGCGAGACGCTGAGCGCCGTGGCCGCCGCGGGGGTGTACGCCGCCGTCGGCGCCTGGACGCACGACCCCGCGCTGAACGGCGCCGCGGGGCCGCTCGGCGTGAACGCCATCCCGGCGATCGCCTTCTACTTCCTGGCCTGGTTCACCTTCTCGCGCGGGCTCTTCTACCTGTCGCTGGCCGTGCGCGGCAAGCTCACGCCGGCGGAATGGAGCATCATCCTCCGCTACGAGTTCGTGTCGGCGGGGCTGGGCGCCATCGCGGCGCTGCTGGTGGCGGCGGCGCTCCACTTCGCGGCCGACGGATGGGGGTGGCTGCTGATCCTGGTTCCCCTGGCGGTGATCGGCATCCTGGCGCGGGCGCTGGTGGTGGAGGCGATCGCCAGCGAGGAGCTGCGCAAGGTGGTGGCGATGGAGGCGGTGATCGCGGCGGGGATGCCGCTGGGCGAGAGCCTGGCCAGCATCGAGAAGCTGGCCGCGCGGCTGGTGGACTGGACGCGGCTGCACATCTACGCCGGCGAGGCCGGGCGGCTGCGCCCGATCTACCCGGCCGAAGGGCGGGGCTTCGACCCCGTGCCGGCCGACGGGCTGCGGGCCGTGGCGCTGGAGGCCGGCGAGCCCGTGGTGGTGGACGACGCGCGGCGCGACGGGCGGGTGGGAGCGGCCGACGGGGTGCGCTCGCTGGTGATCCAGCCGCTGCGCTATGGAAAGGCCACGCTGGGGGTGCTGGAGCTGACGCACCACCGGCCGCGGGCGTACGGCCCCAACGAGCTGCGGCTGATCGAGCGCTTCGGGCGGCAGGTGTCGCTGGCGCTGCAGCTCGACTCGCTGGTGCGGCCGATGACGCAGAGCGCGGCCGAGATGGAGGGCGAGCTGCGCGCGCTGGGCGGCCGGCTCTCGGAGCTGCGCAGGAGCGGGCAGGGGGTGGCCGGCCACGCCGCCGAGATCCGCGGCCGCATCGAAGACCAGGGGCTGCGCACCGCGCGCGGGCTGGAGGCCACCGAGGCGCTGGCCCAGGCCGCCGAGGCGATCGCGGGCGACGCCGACGCGGCGGCCGCCGCCAGCGGCGAGGCGGGGACGATGGCCGCCGACAACCGCGCCGCCATGCGCGAGGCGATCGAGCGGCTGGTGGAGCTGCGCGACTTCGTGGACGGCGAGGCGCGCGAGCTGGCGCAGCTGGCGCGCGCGTCGGACCGCATCGGCGGGATGGTGGCCGCCATCTACGAGATCGCCGAGCAGACCAACCTGCTGGCGCTGAACGCGGCGATCGAGGCGAGCCGCGCGGGCGAGCACGGCCGCGGCTTCGCGGTGGTGGCCGAGGAGGTGCGCAAGCTGGCCGACAGCAGCGGGCAGGCCGCCGCGCAGGCGCGCGAGATGGTGGACGGGGTGCGCGGGCAGATGGACGCCGCGCTGGGGCGGATGGAGCAGGGCGCCGGCCGCGTGGCCAACGTGGGCGACCTGTCGCGCACCGCGCTCGAGTCGGTGGACCGCATCGTGGCCGCGGCGGCCGGGTCGGCCGAGGTGACGCAGCGGATGGCGGAGCGGGCGCGCGAGCAGCGGGGGCGGGTGGCGGGGCTCCGGAACGAGATCGCGGCCGTCTCGCAGCTCGCCGCGGCCAACGGCGTGGGCGCGACCTCGGTGGCCGACGCCGCCCACGCCCAGGCCGAGACGCTGGCCGAGATCGAGCGCGCGGCCGAGGCGCTGGGCGAGGTGTCGGGGCGGCTCAACAGCTACATCGCCCGCTTCAGCGCCATCTCCTGATCATCTGACAAACTGAAGAACAGCATGGCTCACGCAGAGAAGGCAGAGGGTTTTTCTCTGCTGCCTCTGCTGCTCTACCGTGATACCAGATCCCGGTCTGCATTCTCATCTCCCCAGCATCGTCCTGGATGCAGGGCTGTTGAACCGCAGTGAACGCAGAGCATCGGAGAGAAGGGAGTCAGGGGGAGAACGTCACGTGGTTCTCCCCCTGACTCTCTTTCCTCCGATGCTCGCGGCGAAGCCGCCACGCAGTTCGAGGAGATACGACATGATATGATATGAACCGATACAGAAGACGAACGGCGAGGCCTCACCAGCGGTGTGAGACCTCGCCGTTCAAAGTTCTGTAGTACATGATTTTACAATCGTTGATCTGAGACAAGGGGAGAAGTGCGGTCAGCGGGTGCGGTCTTCCCGGCGCGTCCAGATCAGCACCACGCCGCATGCGGAGCCGGTGCTGCGGTACTGGTCGGGGATCTCGGAGCCGCCGCGGAACACCTCGACCGCCTCCACGTCGCGCAGCGAGAGCTGGTCGAGGTTGCGGGCCTGCGAGGGATGGTCGTGGCTCTGCACCAGCTGGCCGTCGAGGTACACGTTCATCCAGCACGGGCCCGCTCGGGTGATCCCGGTGGTGCCCCGCGCGCTGGCGATGCGCCAGAACTCCTCGCCCATCCCGCGCTGCTCGCCCTCCGGGTACCAGCGGAGCATCCGGATCCCCTCCACCCCCCGCAGCACGTCGCTCAGCCGCCCGCCCTGGCGGCGCTGGATCACGCTGTCGGTCAGGAACACGCCCCCGCCGCGCTGCCGCCGCTCGTAGAAGCCCTGCAGCTCCAGCGACCGCGAGCGCGGCGCGGCGCGCGCCTCCACCCCGGCCAGCGCCACCGAACGCTGCACCGTGGCCGACAGCCGGGTGCCGCCCGCGGCGCGCAGCTCCACGCTCCCCGGGTCTGCCGGCATGGTCACGCGGCCGGCGAGCGTGCCCAGCGTGGGGTGCGTCACCTCCACCCGGTATTCACCGGCGGCGGGCCGGGCCGTGCGCGCGGCGCCCGCGGCGTCGGTGAGCACCGCGGGGAGCGGGCCCAGGCGCACCGTGGCGCCCGCCAGCGGAGCCCCGGTGCTGTCGCGCGCCGTGACCGCCAGCGTGGTGATGCCGCCGGCCTGCGCAGCCCCGCGCGAGGGCGGGGTCGGCAGCGGCCGCTCCGTGACGCCGGCCATCCGGTCGGCGGGCGTGGTCTCGGTGATCTCCAGGTCCGCACGCACGGCCACGGCATGGCCCGGGCGCACCTCGGCCTGGCCGCGCGCGGTGGCGGTCTGCGCGCGCACGGTCACCAGCGCTTGCGTGGAGACGCCGCAGAGGACGTAGAAGCCCTGCGCGTCGGGCCGCGTGGCCACGGAGCTGCGGTTGAAGCCCACGGCGGCGTTGGTGTAGCTCTTCGCGAACCAGCTCCCCGTGATGGTGGCCTGGGCCGCGCCGGGCCCGGTCACCCGGCCCAGCACCACCCCGGGCTCGCCGCGCAGCGTGCTGTCGGCGCAGAGCCACGCGCGGGCCGTGCCCCACCCGGGCACCGCCAGCGCCACGGCCGCCGTGTCGCCGGCGGTGACCGCCACCGTCTGCGCGCGCGCGGCCGAGGCCAGCGGCCCCAGCTCGGGGTGGCTGAAGGCGATGGTGTAGCGCCCCGCGCCCGGCGCGGGAAGGACGAAGGTGCCGTCGGGGCCCGACTCGGCCGCGGCGCTGGTGCCGGAGAGGTACACGCGGGCGCCGGCCAGCGGCGCGGCGCGCGTGCTGTCCCACACGGTGCCGCGCACCACCGGCGCGGCGGTGGCGGCCACCAG
>DASWMA010000484.1:0-7969 GCA_036399995.1 Longimicrobium sp.
CCCGGTGCAGGTGGGCTCCAGCGACTGCTCCAGCGTAGGATCGGGACGGGCGCGACGTCGAGGCATTGATTCCCTCCGGGCGAGGACAACGCTCGGAAACCCTTCGTTAGTTTACTTCAGTCACTTTTGCTTTCCTAGAAAATTTCGATACTCAGCGCGAGCGCGGCCTGCAGCCACTCGTCGATGAGATCGGTGCGAGCGGGCAGGAGATCTGCTGCAACTAAATCTGCGATGAACCTCTTTTTCAGGATCTGATATGACAGATGGCTGACGCAGGGCAGCAGAGAGCGCGGAGGAAACTTCGCGGTTCTCTGGTTCTCTGCTGCTCTGCGTGAGCCCCATTTCGGCGCCGGACGAACGAGAGGGGGCGCTCCCAACGCGGGAGCGCCCCCTCTCATCCGGTCACCCGGCCGGGCTCAGCGCACGCCGTCGCCGTCCAGGTCGCGGCCGCCGCGGAGCGGGTCGGTGCCGCTCGCCTCGTCGGCCCGCATCCCGTCCACGCGGCGGACGTCGCCCACCTCGCGCACCTCGGCGTGCTCGCGGCGGAGGTCGGCCTCCACCGTCTGGTTCTCCTCCACCTGGTGCTTGCGCACCACGATCTCCTCGGCGCCCACCGAGCGCTTCTCGGCCACCACCTCTTCGCGGGTCAGCGGCACGCTGATGCTTTCCTCGCGGAAGGCGTCGGGGGCGGCGTGCATGGCCTCGGCGCCCGACAGCGGGCGGCGCTCCACCGTCACCTCGTCGCGGCGCAGCGGCACCTGCTCCGACACGTGCTGGGTCTCCACGCGCTTCTCCACCTCCACCTGCCCGGCCTGCGTCTGGCGCTTGCCCACCGCCAGCTGCTCCTCGTTCAGCGTGATCCGCTCCTCGGCCGCCGCCATCCCGCGGTCGGTGAGCTCGCGCTCGTTCAGCCCGCGCTCCGCGTCCAGGCTGCGGTCGCGGTTCGGGTCGAGGTGCGAGTCGTTGAGGTTGTCGCGCATGATGGGTCTCCTTCGTGGTGGAAGTTGCTGTCCCGGCGGAACTTACCGGCCGGGGCGCGGAACCCGGATGCAACAGGTGTTCCGCAGATGCTGGCGGTCTGGACGCCCGGCGGACGGGCACGGTGTGCCGTCCGCCGGGGCTCCTGGCCGATCCTACCGGACTCCGTCGCCGTCCAGGTCGCGGCCGCCCTGCAGCGGGTCGCGGGCGCGCAGGCCGCCGGCGTCGCCGTGCACGGTGCCGTGCTGCACGTCGCCGTGCTCGTGGATCACCGCGCGCTCGCGGCGCAGGTCGGCCTCCACGGTCTGGGTTTCCTGCACCTGCCCCTTGGTGATGACCAGCTCCTCCTTGGCCACCTGTCGCTTCTCGACGACGACCTCTTCCTCCATCAGCGGGATGCGGATCTCGTCGCCCTCGAAGCGAGCCTCGGGGTTCGCCGTGGGGTCGGTGATCGGGCGGCGCTCCACCGTCACCTCTTCGTGGCGCAGCGGCACCTGCTCGCGCACGTGCTGCGTCTCCACGTGCTTGTTCACCTCGAGCGCCCCGGCCGAAACCTGCTCCTTGTGCACGTCGAGCCGCTCTTCGGCCAGCGTGAGCCGTTCCTCGGCGGCGTTGCCCGAGTGGCGGTGCGAGGCCGTGCCGGTGTCCATGTCCATCGCCGCCGCGCCGGCCGCGGCATGGCCGCCCATCCCCAGCATCTGCGCGCCGGCGCCCTGGATCAGCACGCGGCGGGTGGGGGTGTCGATCTCCACGTCTTCGATCGGCACCTGCATGTCGCGCCCGGAGGCGCTCATCCCGCCCTCGAGCGTGATGGCGGCCACGCGCTGCGCGTCGGGGTCCACCAGCAGGTGGTCCACCCGGCCCACCTGGCGGCCGTCGGCGGTGAAGGCGTCGAAGCCGCGGATGTCGGTGTAGCCGTCGGCCACGTGGAAATCCGGGAGCGATTCGAGAGGTACCAGCCGTTCGTTGTGCATGCTCCATCATCCCTGCTGAAGGCGTCCGCTCGCGCGGCGGATCTCCGTCGCGCGCCTCATCCGTGCCGCGTCACTGCTGCCGGGTGCTGTCCGCCTCGCTCAGGGTGTCGCCCGGGTTGGTGCCGGCCGTGCCGCCGCCGGTGGTGTCGGCCGTGCCGGCGGCGCCGGCCGTGGTGTCGGTCACCACCGGCGGGGTGGCGCCCGCCGAGGCCGTGTCGGTCTGCATCGGCGTGGCGGCGGGCACCACGGCCGTGGTGTCGGTGGCCACCGGCACTGCGTTCTCCTCGCCGTCGTCGCGGCCGCACATGAACAGAAGCAGCGGGATCAGCAGCAGCGGCAGGAGCCACCACCACTTGAATCCGCCGCTCCGCGGGGGCGGTCCGCCGCGGTGGTCGCGGTCGACCTTGATCTCTGCCACCTGCCGTCCTCCTGTCTGATGTTCCCGCATCGCCGCTGCCGCGCGCCGCGGCTGGGGCGGGGCGGCTGGGCAACAATCAAGCCACCGAACAACCTGCTCCCAGCCCTCCAAAGGAGCCCGGCGGAAGGGGTTTGGAGGCCAGACGCTTGACCGCGCCTCGCGTTCGTGCGCATCATACCGGCGCTCTCCCGCACCTCTCTTCGGACCCACCTTTCCGCGCCGTCTCTCCCATGCTTCGCAAGCTCGCGTACGCCCTCGCCGGGACCGTGCTGCTGGTCGTGCTGCTCGCCGCCGGCGCCCGCTGGTACGTGGGCCGCGCCGAGGCAAACCCCTCGATGGATGCCGTGCTGGCCGGGCTGCACGGCCCGGTGGAGGTGTGGCGCGACTCGCTGGGCGTGCCGCACGTGTGGGCCGAGGACGACGAGGACCTGTTCCGCGCCGTGGGGTACGTGCACGCGCAGGACCGGCTCTGGCAGATGGAGCTGTTCCGGCGCGTGGCCGACGGGCGGATGGCCGAGGTGATGGGGGCGCCGCTGCTGGAGACCGACCGCTTCCTGCGCACGGTGGGGATGGGGCGCGCCGCGGCCGAAGCGGAGCGCGCGCTGGACGCGGAGAGCCGGAGGATGCTGCAGGCCTATGCCGACGGGGTGAACGCGTGGATCCGGAACCACCCGGGCCCGCTCCCGCCCGAGTTCCTGGCGCTGCGCTTCGAGCCGGAGCCGTGGACGGTCCGCAACACGGTGGCGATCGGCAAGATCATGGCGTGGGACCTGGCCGACTGGAACGCGGGGCTCGACCTGCAGCGCGCGGTCGACGCGGTGGGCCCCGAGCTGGCGCGCGACCTGTACCCGAGCTATCCCGAGTGGGGCACCACCATCCTGGGGGGTGACGCGCAGTGGGAAGGGAAGGGGAGCGCCGCGCCGCTCGCCCCCGGCGTCCGCCCGCCGCCGGCGCGCGCCGACAGCACCACGCAGGCCCGCAGCGCCGGCGTGCGGCTCCCCGGCATCCCCCCGCTGGCGCTGGAGCTGCTCGACGGGGTGTCGTTCACCCGCGCCTCCAACTCGTGGGTGATCGGGGGATCGCGGACGAAGAGCGGGAAGCCGATCCTGGCCAACGACACGCACCTGGCGCTGCGCGCGCCCTCGCTCTGGTACCTGGGCGCCATCCACGGCAAGACGATCCACGCGGCGGGGATGATGATCCCCGGCGCGCCGGCGATCGCCATCGGCCACAGCCGCCGCGTGGCGTGGGGGTACACCAACGCGATGATCGACGACGTCGACTTCTTCGTGGAAGAGGTGAACCCCGCCGACAGCACGCAGTACCGCACGCCACAGGGGTGGGCGCGCTTCGAGATGCGCGCCGAGACGATCCGGGTGAAGGGCGCCGAGCCCGTCGTCCACCGGGTGCGCACCACGCGGCACGGGCCGGTGCTGAGCGACGTGGAAGACCGGGTGCCGGGGAAGGTGGTGGCCATGCGCTGGACGGCGCAGGAGCCCAGCACCGAGATGACGGCGCTGCTGGGGATGAACCGCGCTGGCACCGTGGACGAGTTCACCCGTGCCCTGCGCGGCTTCAACAACCCGCACCAGAACGTGGTGTTCGCCGACGTGGACGGGAACTTCGGCTACTGGATGGGCGGGCGGGTGCCGGTGCGCCGCGGCGGCGACGGGCTCCTTCCCGTGGCCGGGTGGACGGGGGAGGGCGACTGGACGGGGTGGCTGAGCTTCGACCAGCACCCGCACGTGCTGAACCCGGCGGCGGGGTTCGTGGTGACCGCCAACAACCGCCAGCTCCCGGCGTCCAGCGGGTACCCGCACGTGCTGGCGAACAACTGGGCCGAGCCGTACCGCGCCCAGCGCATCACGCAGATGGTGCAGGGCGCGCGCGGGCTGACGGCGGCCGACGTGGCGCGCCAGCAGATGGACGTGCGCGACGAGCTGGCGGTGCGCTACAAGCACTTCGCCGTGCGTGCCGCCCGGCTCGCGGGCGACCCGGCCACCGAGCGCGAGCTGAACGCGTGGTCGGGCGACGCGTCGGCCGGCTCGCGGGCGGCGGCGCTCTTCTACGTCTGGTTCGAGACGCTGCGGCAGCGCATCGGCAACGACGAGTTCCGCGGCAAGCCGGTGTACTTCCCGCGGACGGCGCTCGAGGCGGTGCTGGAGCGCGGGGGCGGCGCCTGGGTAGACGACGTGAGCACGGCGCAGACGGAGACGCTGGACGAGCACCTGGGCGCCGCCATGCGTGACGCCGTGCGGACGGTGGGGAGCAAGACGTGGGGCGAGCTGCACGTCACCCAGATCGACCACCCGCTGGGGGTGGTGGCGCCGCTGAACCGCGGGCTGGGGCTGAACATCGGGCCGTTCCCCAACGGGGGGTCGGGGAACACGGTGAACGTGGCGGGCTACAGCGCGCGCGGCGGGCCGCCGTACGTCAACAAGTACGGCCCCAGCCAGCGCCACGTGGTGGACATGGGTGACGTGGACGGCGAGGGCGGCTTCGTGATCCCCACCGGCCAGAGCGGGATCCCCACCAGCCGCCACTACCGCGACCAGACGCCGCTGTGGCGCACCGGCCGGCTCTGGCGCATCCCGCTCGACCGCGGCCATGCCGAGGGGCGCCGCGTGAGCCGCCTGGTCCTCCGCCCGCGGTGACGCCATGCCGATGATGCGGTGCCCCAAGTGCGACAGCCCCATGACCACCGGCTACGTGCTGGACATGGCGGACCAGAGCAAGGTGGCCGAGTGGATCGAGGGCGCGCCCGAAAAGCACTGGCTCACCGGGCTCAAGCTCAAGAACCGCCGCCGCTTCCCCATCACCGCCGACCGGTGCGAGCGCTGCGGGTTCCTGGAGTTCTACGCCTGACGCCACCGCCGCGCGTAACGGTTTTTGCTGAAAAGGGGTCACACGGAGGAACGGAGAAGACCGGAGGAAACGGAGAACTTCATCGCAGTTCCTCCGTTTCCTCCGTGGTACTCCGGTCCTCCGTGTGACCCCTTCAGCGATGCTGGTTCACTCACGGAGATGCAGGATTCGCTCGAACACGAAAAAGCCCCCGCCGCGAATCGCTCGCGGCGGGGGCTCCGTCATTGGGTGGGGCGCTATCGGCCGGTGGAGCGGATCGTGACGGGAAGGCTGACGCGCACCCAGTAGTCGCCCGGCCGGGCGGCGCCCACCGCGGCGCCGGTGATGGTGCTGGCGCCGGTCAGCGGCAGCCCCAGCACCATCACCCCCGTGCTGGGGTTGAGGATGCAGTCGGCGCAGTCGCTCCCCGCCGCCTTGGAGGCCAGCACGAACAGCCCCGTGGCCGACACGCCGCCCAGGAACCCCCACACCGCGCCGCGCAGCGCACCCGCCGTGGTGGAGCGCCGGCGGGTGGCCAGGTCGATGTGCCGCACGTACACCAGCGGCACCGTCAGCCGCTCGCTGCCGCGCAGCACGGTGATGTCGGCGCTGTCGGCCGATTCCAGGTGGCCCACCAGGGTGCGCGGCTCCAGGAAGTGCTGCACCACGCGGATGCGGGCCAGCGAATCGAGCTGCGTGTGCGGCGCCTGCGCGGCCGCCGGAGAAGCCACGGCGAGCAGCCCCAGCGCCATCAGGATCGATCGTTTCATCAACGTCCAGCTCCGCTCAGCGTTTGCGGAAGGGACCTGCCGATTGCATAGAACGATACGGCGCCCGGGTTTCGGACGCACGCTTTTCCTCGTGGTACGGCTCGGGGGTCCGCCATTCTGCAAGCACGGATCGCGCCGCGGCTGGATTCTACCCCTCTCGGGGCATCCGGTCGCGAGGCGAAAGCGGAAGGAGATCGCGCAGGAGCGGACTTCGCGGGGGTGGCGTCCCGGCCGATCAGAGCGCGACGGTGAAGATCGCCAGCTCGGGAACGGAGCCGATGCGCACCGGCAGCACCGACTCGCCGATCCCGCGCGACACGTACAGCGGCACCTTGCCGTCGCCGCGGAACCAGCCGCGCACGTACCCCGCGCTCCCCGGCGGCAGCATCGGCGCGAAGCCGAACAGCGCCACCTGCCCGCCGTGCGTGTGCCCCGAGAGCATCGCCCGGAACTCCGCGGCCAGCGCCTGCACGCCGCCGCTCACCCGCGCGCCGGCGACCACCGCGTCCGCCGCGTCGGCGTGAAGGCGGTCGCGGTAGCCGGGCGAGTGGGCCAGCAGCAGGCGGGCGTCGGCCGGCTCGGCGCCGGCCAGCGCGCCGCGCAGCCCGGGCGTGCCGCCCACCATGTCGTCGAGCCCGGTGATCGCCAGGCGGCGGCCGGCGTGCGCGTGCACGGCGGTCTCGTTCACCAGCAGCCGGCCGTTGTGGCGCGCGTACAGCGCGGCCAGCTCCCGCAGGTCGATCCCGCCCCAGTGCTCCCAGTTGCCCAGGATGGCGTACTTGGGGGTGCGCGCGTCGAGCAGCGCCAGGAAGCGCGCGAACACCGGGAGCGCCCGCGGCTCGTCCACCGAGTCGCCGGTGAAGACGATGATGTCGGGGCGGATCTGGCCCAGCCGCGCCGCGATGGCGCGGTGGACGGCGCCCACGCGGTGGATGTGCAGGTCGGTGACCTGCGCAGCGACGAGCCGCGCCCGGGCGGTTCCCGGGCGCGGCTCGAGGGTGTGATGCGTGACCTGCAGGCGGCGCGGCTCCACCAGCGCGCCGTACGCCGCCGCCCCGCCCGCGGCCGCGCCCAGCGCGGCCAGGAAGCGGCGGCGGTTCACGTGGCTTCGCGTCAGGCGCGCGCGGGGGCCGCCTTGGGCGGGTGCTGCGTCGCCGCCCGGCGGGTGACCGCCACGTAGCCGGCGATGCCGACGGCCGTGATCAGCAGCGAGATGATCTGCGCCACGGTCAGGCCGGCCACGAAGCGGTCGTCCTTGGCGCGGAAGATCTCCACGATGAAACGCTCCACCCCCGCCAGTGCCATCCAGGTGAACCAGATCGTTCCCGGCACGGTGAAGCGGTGCCGCAGCTTCCAGAGGATGAAGAAGATGGCCAGCGACATCCCCGTCTCGTACAGCTGCGTGGGGTGCACCGTCATCACCGTGGCGTCGGGCACGTCGGCCGGCACGCTCACGCCGAACTCGCGCAGGTTCCCGGCGGTGCTGGGCGGCGCGCCCTCGGGGAAGGCGATCCCCCACGGGAGGTCGGTGGGCCCGCCGTAGTCGTCGCCCACCAGGAAGCATCCCAGGCGCCCCACCGCGTACCCCAGCGCCAGGGTGGGGCCCGCTGCGTCGGCGAAGGTCGCGATCGGCAGCTTCAGCCGGTGCAGGCGCCACAGGATGACCAGCGCTGCCAGGATCAGGCCGCCGTACCACACCAGCCCCGAGCGCGACAGGATCATCCCCCGCGGGTTCGCGGCGGTCAGCTGCCAGTTCAGGATCAGGTAGTACAGCTTGGCGCCCAGGATGCCGAAGATCGCCGCCCACCCGGCCAGGTCCCAGGCGTGCTCGGGGTCCTGCCCCTTGCGCTTGAGCTCCTTGGCCATGATCCAGCCGCCGGCCACGAACGACAGCGCGATCATCACGCCGAACGAGGTGACGGTGAAGCCGCCGATTCTGAACAGGACAGGGAACATGGAAACTGCCGCGGGTGAGGGACGTGCCG
>DASWMA010000485.1:0-1681 GCA_036399995.1 Longimicrobium sp.
CCCAGCGTTCCCGGGTCCGTCGCCAGCAGCAGGTCGACCGCCGCGGTGTTCTCGTAGATGGTGATGTTGGGGGCCGATGCCACCGCCGCCAGCAGCCCGCGCTCGATCTCGCGCCCGGTCAGGTCGGCCGCGCGCACGATCCGCCGGCGCGAATGCCCGCCCTCGCGCCCCAGCGACAGCCCGCCCTCCTGTGCCTCGCTGAAGCGCACCCCCAGCTCGATCAGCTCGCTCACCCGCGCCGGCCCCTCGCGCACCAGCACGTCCACCGCGTCGGGGTGGCAGAGCCCGGCGCCGGCCACCAGCGTGTCCTCCTTGTGCAGCTCGGGCGAGTCGTCGCCGCCGAACGCCGCGGCGATCCCGCCCTGCGCCCAGTTGGTGGACGATTCGGGGCGGCTCTTCTTGGTCACCAGCGCCACCGAGCCGTAGCGGCTCACCTTCAGCGCGAAGAAGAGCCCGGCGATCCCGCTCCCCACCACCACCACGTCGGCCTGCATCATCCGTTGCCACCCTCCAGCGCGCGCCTGAGCGCCGCGTCCAGTTCGTCGCCGCCGGCCTCGATCCGCACCGCCTGTTCCAGCACCCACACCACCGGCTTGGGCCCGATCAGCCCCCGCAGCTTCACCGCGTCCTTGCGGGTGATGACGATGGGCCGCCCCGCCGCCCGCGAAACCATCTTCAGCGCGTCCGCCGCCGAAAAGGGGTGATGGTCGGGATACGCATCCTCGTCCACCACCGCGCCCGCCTCCCGCAGCGTGACGAAGAACGGCCGCGGCATCCCCAGCCCCGCCACCGCCAGCACCTCGCGACCGGCCAGCGATTGGAGCCGCACCATGTCGCCCCCGTGCAGCCCCACCAGCCGGTCCGCCGCCAGGTGGCAGACCGTGACCGCCTTCCCCGGCGCCGCCGCCGCCACCTCCCGCGCCACCTCCCCCGCCCGCGCGGCCGACGCCGACTTGCGGGTGAGCACCACCACGTCCGCGCGCCCCAGCGCCGCCACCCCTTCGCGCCACGGCCCGCGCGGCAGCAGGCGGGGGTGCGGGTCCCACGTTTCCACCGCGATCAGCACGATGTCCAGGTCGCGCGCCAGCCGGCGGTGCTGGAAGGCGTCGTCCAGCACCACCACGTCGCACCCGGCCGCCGCCAGCTCGCGCGCCGCCTCCACCCGCCGCGCCGCGGTGGCGACGCGCACGCCGGGGTTCAGCTCGCGGTGCAGGATCACCTCGTCGCCGCCGTAGCCGCGCAGCGCGATCCCCGGCGTGCGTCCCCACGTCTGCAGGCGCGCCACCAGCCAGGCGGCGAACGGCGTCTTCCCCGCCCCGCCCACGCCGACGTTGCCCACGCTGATCACCGGCACCCCGGCGTGCTCGGCGCGCAGCACCCCGCGGTCGAACGCCCGGTTGCGCGCCGCCACGATCCCGCGGAACGCCCACTCCGTCGGCAGCAGCGCCGCGTCGAGCACCGTGCCCGCCGCGCCGCCCTCGCCGGCCCACCAGCGCGTGACGAAGGAGTGGAGGCTCATGCGCGCACGGCCGTCGAGGCGGAGCGGGGTCGCCGCGGGGCCCTCCCCCGCGGGGCCCTCCCCCCGCGCCTTGGAGCGCTCTCCCCCTCCCGCTCCGCGGGAGGGGGTGAAAAGCGGCGTCTCCGCAGCACACGCGAAGTTCCCCCCCTCCCCTGTGGAGCG
>DASWMA010000486.1:0-8893 GCA_036399995.1 Longimicrobium sp.
CGGCAACACGCCGCCCGCGCCCGCGCCGCCCGCGCCCGCCGCGGCCCCGGCGCCGGCTCCTCCCGCGCCTCCGCCGCCACCCGCGCCCGAGGCGCCGGCCCCCGCGCCGCGGCCCGCTCCGGCGCCCGCGAAGGAACCTGCGCGCCCTCCCGAGCCTAAAACCCCCCAGCCTCGTCCGGCAGCGACCCCCGCGCGTCCGGCGACGACACCCCAGCGTCCCGCCACGCCGCCCGCTGCGCAGCGTCCCACGACGACGCCCGCGCGTCCCGCGACGACGACGACGCGGACGCCGGCCGGGCCAACCGAACGGCGCCCCGGGGCATCCAACGGTCCGGGGAGCGGCGCGCCCAGCGCGGGAACGGGCACGCGCGGCGCGCCCACGGGGCGGAACCCGGACCCGAATTCCGCCGGCGGCGAGGGATTGAACGTCTCCCAGCGCGGCGCCGAGTGCCCCAGCGCGGGCTACTGCGAGAACATCGTGCGGCAGGTCCGGCGCTGGTTCCGCCGCCCCGAGGGGAACAACGGCACCGCCGAGGCGTGCTTCACCATCCTGCGCGACGGCAGCGTGGACGACATCGCGGTGAACCGCGTGCGCGGCGGCTTCGCGTTCCGCATGGCGGTGACCGAAGCGGTGGAGCAGGCGGGGAACAACAAGGCCTTCGGCGCGCTGCCGCGTGCCTTCGGCGCCGACGAGCTTCCCGTCTGCGTGGACATCACCCCCCAAACCTGAAGAAGCCAGCGAGTGCGTTCCATCCTTCGCTCCCTTCCGCTGTTCCTGGCCGCGGCGGCCCTGGCGCCGCGCGCCGCCGCCGCCCAGAACGACACCACCCCCGCTGGGGTGCGCCTGCGGATGACCTACGAGGCGCAGTATTCCCCCGGCTTCGTGGTGCTTCCCTTCGCCGGCCCCGAGGCCGACGAGGTGCGCGGCATCGTGCGGCGCGACCTGGAGCTCAGCGACCGCTTCGAGATGAAGGACCCGCCCGCCGGCACCGCCCCCGCCGGCGAGCGGCCCGACGTGGGTGCCTGGCGCGAGCGCGGCGCCGACTGGGTGCTGGCCGGCACCCTCTCGCAGACCGGCGACGGCGCCACGCTGCGCCTCACGCTGTACGACGCCGTGTACGGGCAGGTGAAGGGGACGGGGAGCTTCGGCGTGCCCGCGCAGGGGAGCCGCGGGTTCCGGATGGCCGTGCACGCCGCCAGCGACGCGGTGGTGCGCTGGGCCACCGGGCAGCCGGGGATGGCCGCCAGCCGCATCGCCTTCGTCACCGCGGGGCGCGGGAGCAAGGAGATCTACACGGTCGACTCCGACGGCGAGGGGGTGAGCCGGGTGACGAGCGACGGGTCGATCGCGCTCTCCCCCGCGTGGGCGCCGGACGGGCGGCGGCTCGCGTACACCAGTTTCAAGCGCGGCGGGCCCTTCCTGTTCGAGCGCGACCTGGGCACCGGGAGCGAGCGGCTGGTGAGCGGCCGCGATGGGATCAACATCACCCCCGCCTACTCGCCCGACGGCCGGACGATCGCCTTCGCCACCACGGCCGGGGGGAACACCGAGATCGCGCTGGCGGGCACGTCGGGGCTGCGGACGATCACCCAGTCGCGGCGCTTCGAGAACCTGTCGCCCACCTTTTCGCCCGACGGGGGGCGGATCGCCTTCGTGAGCGACCGGCTGGGCGAGCCGGCGGTGTACGTGATGGACGTGAACGGCGGCGAGCCGCGCATCGTGAGCGACTACACCTACGGCCGCCGCGGCTACTCCACCTCGCCCGAGTGGTCGCCGACGGGGCCCTGGATCGCGTATTCTTCCCGCGTGGGCGGCGTGCCGCAGATCGTGGTGGTGGGTGCGGACGGGCGCGGCGCGCGGCTGCTGACCGACCGCGGCCGCAACGAGGACCCCAGCTGGGCGCCCGACGGCCGCCACCTGGTGTTCGCCAGCCCCGACCGCGACGGCGGCGGCCTGTTCGTGCTCGACACCGTCACCGGAAAGACGCGGCGGCTCGTCAGTGGCCGCGGCTTCGGGCTCCCCGCGTGGTCGCCCTCGCTGGGCGGGCGACAGGGCGGGGGAGCGCAGGCGCAGGCGCAGGCGGGGCAGTAGGCGTCGGCCTGGATCGGCAGGGCGATTGAAATCGCTGCAACAACCACACGAAGTCCGCCTTCGCGGACTACCGGCTGCGGCGCGGCCGGGATGGCGGGGCGCGGCACCGGCTTCGATGGCGTGATGATGTCGCCGCGAGCGAAGCGAGCCCCCGTCCCTCCCCCAGGTTGTTTTGGGGGAGGGACAGGCGCGAAGCGCCAGGGAGAGGCCCCCCGCGGCGCATGAGCAAGGATGACCGTCGATCGTCACACCTGATCGACTTTGGACCCGTAGACGATCTACAGACGATTTCGGACCCACACCCGAGGAATCGAGGAGACACGATGAAGCTTCGCCACACCGTGCCGCTGCTGCTGCTGGTTCCGCTGGTGCTGGCCGGGTGCAAGAAGAAGAAGCCGGCCGCCGGGCCCAACCCGGTGGACAGCACGGCGGCCACCACCGGCAGGCCCAACGGGGGCACGGGCGCCGACTCGCTGGCCTCCGACAGCGTCACCCTGGTGGAGCGCGAGCGGGCGGAGCGCGCGCGGCGCGAGCGCGAAGCCGCGGCGTCGGTGGCGCGCGAGGCGCTCACCGAGATCGTGTTCTTCGAGTACGACAGCGACGAGATCACCCCCACGGCCGAGGACAAGCTGACCACCAAGGCGGCGATCCTGCGCAGCAACCCCAGCCTGCGGCTGCGCATCGAGGGGCACGCCGACCAGCGCGGCAGCACCGAGTACAACCTGGCGCTGGGCCAGCGCCGCGCCGAGGCGGTGCGCGCCTACCTGGTGAACCTGGGGATCGACGGCGGGCGCCTGGCCACCAGCAGCTACGGCAAGGAGCGGCCGCTGATGGAGGGCGAGGACGAAGACGCCTTCGCCCGGAACCGCCGCGCCGAGTTCGGGATCGCCGCCGGCACGATCGTCACCGTTCCCGCGGAGCTGCGCCGATGAAAGCCCTTCGCATCGCCGCCGTGGCGGCGCTCCTGCCGCTCGCCGGGTGCCTGGCCACCAAGCAGGACCTGGAGACGCTGCAGACGCGCATGGACGCCGACCGCGCCGAGAACAACCGGCAGATCCAGGCGCTGATCGCCCGCACCCAGGCCATGCTCGACAGCTTGAGCAGCCAGAACGCGCGGATGCGGGCCGACGTGGCCAACCGCCTGCTGCAGATCGACCGGCAGCTGGTGCAGATCCAGTCGCTCAGCGGCCAGAGCCAGCAGCAGATCCGCGACCTGCAGCGCCAGATCGAGGCGCGTGCCCAGGAAGCCCGCCAGGCCGCCGAGGCCGCCGACAGCACCGACGCCGCCATCGAGGCCGCGCCCGAGCGCACCGCCGACGCCGGCACCACCACCCGGCCGTCCACCGACCGGCCGTCCGGGTCCACCACGACCCCGCCGCGCACCCCCACGCCGTCGCGCCCCACCCCGTCGCGCCCGCGCACCGCCAGCGCGACGAATGCCGACGAGGCGTTCGAGGCGGCGATGGGCGCGTTCCGGCGCGGGTCGATGGCCACGGCGCGCGGCGGCTTCCAGGAGTTCCTGACCCTGGCGCCCGACGACGAGCGCGCCCCCGAGGCACAGTTCTACGTGGGCGAGACCTACACGCGCGACCCCGACGCGGCGATCGCCGCCTACCAGCGCGTGGTGGAGCGGTGGCCGCGTTCCGACCGGGCGCCCGCGGCGCTGCTGCGCATCGCGCGGCTCCAGATCGCGCGGGGCGAGCGCACGCAGGCCCGCACGCACCTGAACCAGATCCTGCGCACCTACCCGCGCAGCGACGAGGCCGAGGAGGCCCGTACCCAGCTCAGCCGGCTGGGCTCGCGGTAGACCGCGAGAACGGCAGGTTTCACACGGAGGGAACGGAGGAAACGGAGAAACAGCAGCAGTTCTCCTTTTCCTCCGTTCCCTCCGTTCCCTCCGTTTCCTCCGTGTGAAACCGTAGTTTTCCGTCCTGCCGCCACGCTCCGATTTTCAGGCGGGTCTTGCGCGCGTCACGGCCCGGGACTTAGCAGTTAGGGGACTTCCAGGCGTTCCCGCGAAGACCACACCGAGGAGATCCCCGCGCCGTGCGCTGCCCGTTCTGCCATCACCAGGACGACCGCGTGGTCGACAGCCGCACCAGCCGCGAGGGACGGGCGGTGCGGCGGCGGCGCGAGTGCCTGCGCTGCCAGCGCAGGTTCACCACCTACGAGTACATCGAGGAGCGCACGCTGCAGGTGGTGAAGCGCGACGGCGAGACCGAGCCGTTCGAGCACCGCAAGCTGCTGCACAGCATCGAGGTGGCCAGCGCCAAGCGCCCCATCACCCCCGCCGAGATCGAGACCATCGTCGAAGACATCGAGCGCGAGCTGGACCGGCGCGAGGCCGGCGAGGTGAGCAGCACCGACATCGGCCACATGGTGATGCAGCGGCTGAAGGAGCGCGACCAGATCGCTTACGTGCGCTACGCCAGCGTGTACCGCAACTTCGCCGACGTGCAGGAGTTCGAGGAGGAGCTGCGGGAGCTGCGCGACCTGGCCGCACTGCGCGAAGTGCGCCGCTACCAGCGCGAGCTGCCGCTGGCGGAGGACGAGGACGACGCCGCGGCCACACCCCAGGCCGCCAATCCATCGCCCTCGTAGCGCGTACCCCTTCCGCGCGCGGGGCAAAACACGGAAATTACGGGAGGACGGGCACTTGCCCGCCCTCCCGGCGCACTTTCCGGGGCCGCCGGGGTAGATGGCAGGGGACAGGCTGCAGGGGACAGCAGGCCGGTCCTCGTCCACGCAGCGACGCCGGGCACCCCGCGCACACCCAGAGATCGTCGAACGCACGGATGCCGCCGGGCACTCCGCTACGGCGGGCTTTGTGCGTTGCCGCGGCTTCCCCCGCCGGGACCCGGCGCTCGGTGCGCCGGGCCGGCGTGACGCCGGTGACGCGCCGGAGCGGCTGGCAGTCGAAGAACACCTGACAGATACGGCGGCGCCGCCGCCTGGAGCACGATGGAGACGAAGGCCAAGAAGCCCGCCGCCGAGATGCCGTTCCTCGACCACCTCGAGGAGCTGCGCTGGAGGCTGATCTGGAGCCTGATCGCCATCATCGTCTGCGCGATCGTGGGGTTCTTCCTGGTCACCCGGCTCGACGTGCTGGGGATCCTGGTGGCGCCGATCGAGCCGTTCCTGCACGGCACCAAGCTGAAGTACCTGAGCCCCACCGAGCCGTTCTTCATCACCCTGAAGCTCGCGGTCTCCGTCGGCCTGGTGCTGGCTTCGCCGATCGTGATCTACCAGGTGTGGGCGTTCCTGGCGCCGGCGCTCCTTCCGCACGAGAAGCGGATCATCGTCCCCTCGCTGTACCTGGGGCTGGTGCTGTTCGCGCTGGGCGTGCTGATGAGCTACCGGATCGCGCTGCCGATGACGCTCGACTTCACGATGAGCTTCCAGACCGAGAGCCTGGAGCAGGCCATCGTGATCGGCGAGTACCTGGGGTTCGTCACGCGGCTGCTGCTGGCGTTCGGCGCCATCTTCGAGCTGCCGGTGGTGATCCTGATCCTGTCGTCGATCGGGCTGGTCACGCCCGAGTTCCTGGCGGCCAAGCGGCGCCACGCCATCGCCATCATCACCGTGCTGGCCGCGCTGCTCACGCCGGGCGACGTGATCACGCTGACGCTGATGATGATGGTGCCGCTGGTGCTGCTGTACGAGTTCTCGATCTTCCTGTCGCGCCTGGTCACCCGGCGCAGGCGCGCCCGGATGGCCGCGGCCGCCGCCGAGGGGTGAGAAGTCGGTTAGGGATGGGGAGGCGCGGTACGCCGGACGGCGCCCCGCGCCTATGATTGGATGACGAGACGGATCTCCGGTGCGGGGCGGGCCTTCCCGGGCCTGCCGCGGAAGCCGTTCTTTCGCACGCTCGCACCTTCGCACTTTCGCACTCGTTTCGCGTGAACCGTAGAGCCGTTCTCCTGATGGCCGCGCTCGCCGCCACGCCGCTGCTGGCGCAGGCGGCCGCCGCGCAGGTGCTGCCGGGGCTTCCGCGCCCGGGTGGGGGCGTGCGCCCGCCCGGCCAGCAGCAGCGCCCGCAGCAGCAGCGCCCCGCCGGCGACACCCTCCCCCGGCAGACCCCCGAGCAGGCCGACTCGCTGATGCGGCTGCTGCTTCGGCTGGAGGGGTACGTTCCCGTCTACTACACCGCCGACAGCGCCGAATACCGCGCCGCCGACCGCACGCTGCGCCTGCGCGGCAACAGCCGGGTGGAGCGCGACCAGCGCGTGATCACCGCGAAGGACTCCATCGTCTACATGGACCAGCGCGAGGTGGTGGCGGCGTACGGCAACCCGCAGGGCACCCCCGCCGCCGGCGAGGGCGAGCCGATCACCGGCGACGTGTTCATCTACGACCTGGCCAGCCGGCGCGCCAACGTGCGCGGCGCGCGCACCAAGATCACCGAGAACGCCACCTGGTACGTGGCGGGCGACGTGACCGACGAGCGCGGCCAGCGCATCTACGCGCAGAACAGCACCTTCACCAGCGACGACCGGCCCGATCCGGCCTACCACTTCAAGGCCGACCGGATCATGATCATCCGCGACCGCATCCTGGTGGGCCGGCCGGCGTACCTGTACTTCCGGAACGTGCCGGTGATGGCGCTCCCCTTCATCGTGCAGGACCTGGAGAAGGGTCGGAGGAGCGGCGTGCTGATCCCCCAGTTCGAGATCAACGACATCATCCGCACCCGCGGCGGGCGGGGGAACGCCCGCGGCACCGGGCGCGAGTTCTCGAACATCGGCTACTACTGGGCGATCAACCAGTACCTGGGGCTGCAGGTGGCCGGGCGCTGGCGGAGCCAGAGCTACCAGGCGGCGCGGGCGAACCTCGACTTCAACTTCCGCCGCCGCTTCCTGAGCGGCAGCCTGGAGGGGGAGCAGTTCTGGGAGAACGACGGCGGCGGGCGGCTGAACCTGAACGGCTCGGCGCGCTGGAGCGCCAACGAGCGCACCGACCTGGCGCTGGCGCTGGGCTACGCCAGCTCCACGGCCTTCGAGCGCGAGCGCGTGGTCGACCTGGAGCGCCAGACGGCCGACCTGTCGAGCACCTTCTCGCTCACGCGGCGGATGGACTGGGGAAACCTGTCGCTGGCGGCCGAGCGGCGGCAGTCGATCGCCAACGACGACCGCACCTTCAGCCCGCACTTCTCCCTGAACCTGAACCCGTTCTCGCCGCTGCCGGGCACCACCGTCACCATCGGCGTGAACGGCGCCAACACCTCGCAGGCGTTCGGCGACGCGCTGGTGCGGCGGCAGCCGGGGCAGAGCACGGGGCAGTTCGGCGGCTCGGTGGGGATCTCGATCGGCGACTTCCGGGTGAGCACCAACGCGGGGTACTCGCGCAACTCGCGCAGCCCGCTCGACTCGCTGCCGCGCTCGGTGCTCGACACGGCCACCGTGGCCCCCGACACCCTGCGCCTGGCGGCGATCCCCGGGCGCACCGAAGAGCGGGTGAGCATCAGCGCCAGCACGGGGTACCAGCTCACGCTGTTCGCCAGCACGCGGCTCACCCCCAGCATCGGGTTCAGCCGCGACATGGTGCGGCGCGACACCTCGGTGTCGGAGCTCCCCGACTCGCTGCGCGGGGCCTACGGCACCTTCGTGGCCGGGCAGCCGCGGCTGGACGTGGGCGCGGCGCTCAGCACCGACCTGTACGGCTTCTTCCCCGGGGTGGGCAACTACTCGGCGATCCGGCACCACATCCAGCCCAGCGTGAGCTGGCGCTACTCGCCGGCGGCGCAGCCCAGCGACAGCGCGCAGCGGCGGCTGCAGGAGCGGGTGTTCGGCCAGTTCAGCGGCCGCACGGTCAACCAGATCGAGATCGGGATGACCAACACCTTCGAGGCCAAGCTCCGCAGCCCCAGCCCCGTGCGCGGCGACTCGGCGCGCGACAGCGCGAACTCGGCCGGGAACCGCGCGGCGCCCTCCCAGTCGCAGAAGATCACGCTGCTGGCGCTGAACACCAACGCCATCGCGTACAGTTTCGAGCCCACCGACCGCTTCGGCACGCGCTTCCTGACGCCCGACCTGAACACCACGGTGCGCAGCGACCTGCTGGGCGGTTTCCAGTTCACCATGTCGCATTCGCTGTTCGACCAGCGCCTGGCCGAGACCGACAGCGGGCGCGTGGAGCTGACGCGCGGGAGCTTCCGCCCGTTCCTCACCTCGTTCAACACGCAGTTCACGCTGGGGCAGAACTCGGCGCTCTTCCGCTGGCTGGGCTTCGCGCGCGCCACCGAAGAGGAGCGGCGCCCCGAGCGCGGGCAGACGCCCGACGCGGCGGGGGTGCGGCCGTCCACGGTGCGGGGGAACGTGAACCCCACGGGGAACAGCCAGAGCACGGGGGCGGGGCCGTGGTCGCTGGCGCTGAACTACTCGCTCACGCGCACCCGCCGCAGCCCGTCGGACTCGCTGCCCGGGGCGTACCGCTCGGGGAACTCGCAGCTGGGGGGCACGCTGAGCTTCCAGCCCACGCGCAACTGGGCGGTGAGCTGGCAGACGGAGTACAGCACCACCACGGGCGACTTCAACGCGCACCGCATCAACCTGAAGCGCGACCTGTACCGCTGGCAGGCGAACTTCGACTACATCCTGTCGCCCAACGGGAACACCAGCTTCGCCTTCTCGGTGCACCTGATCGACCTGCCCGACCTGAAGGCCGACTACCAGGAGCGCAACCTGGGCGTGGACCGGCCGCTGAACTCGACGCAGAACCTGCCGCCGCCGCAGTAACCGGTACGGGGGTACGGAGGTACGGAGGAAAATCGAAGCGCGCCGCATCTCGCGAGGGATGCGGCGC
>DASWMA010000487.1:0-4753 GCA_036399995.1 Longimicrobium sp.
AGCGCCGCAGGCATTTCGCAGGACGCGCCAACCCCGCCCCCGCAGTCCGCGAAGGCGGACCTTACCTCGTCAGCGCCCGGTTTCAACCGGGTGCGGTGGCGGACTGGCGACGCGTCGCCCGCAACCGATCGCCCGCTGTCCCCTGTTCCCTGTCCCCTGTCCCCTCAGAACCCGTACATCCCCACGTCGGGCTCGCGCGCGTAGGCGCGGAACGCCTCGTCGGGGTGCTCGTGCTCTTCCAGCTTGCCGCGCATGCGGCGGAACGACATCCGCAGCATCCTTTCGCGCAGCACGTCGTCGGTCGAGGTGGCGGGAAGGAGCCAGCTCGGGTAGTACTTGTCGGTGGCGGGCTGGGCGCCGGCATTGGCGACCCCGTCGGGCGGCGGCGCCACGCCCAGCCCCGAGCGCACCAGCTCGTACGCCAGCACGGGGTCCAGCCCCTCTTCGCGGGCCACGTCGTACACCATCTCGGCCAGCTCGGGGCTCATCCCCGCCTCGTGCGCCTCCTCCACCACGTCCATCCGCCGGCGCAGGCGCTCGGCCTCGTCTTCCAGCGCGCCGTCGCCGGCCGTCAGCAGGCAGTCGGCGCTGCCGAAGTAGGTGTCTTCGGCGCGGCGGCGCCGGCGGCGCTCGCGGTACGCCGCCAGCGCGTGCCCCGCCCGCTCCTCGCGCTCCGCCATCTCCTGCTCGTCCCGGGTTTCGTCCGTCGTCTCCAACACGCCCTCCCTGTGGATCGGCGCGCGGCGCGCCCCGTGCCGCGCCGCTACACGCCAGACCGCACAGACGCGCAAGCGCCGGACCATCGCCGCGCCCGGCCCCGCGCACGCATCCGATCGCGCCGCTCGCCGCGTATCTCCATCACACGTGCACGTGGCGGACGGAGGCTCTCGCGGCGCCCGCGCCCGGGTGGGGAGAGGGTGCCGCGGGGGCTCGCGTGTCTACTGGATGTGACCCCCGAAAGGCGGCACCGACCAAGCCGGCCGAAGGCCCGGCGGCGCGGGTGCGGAGGGGTCCCGGCCGCGCTTCCGGCCGGGCCGCGGCACCCTGGCGACCGGCGCCGGAACAGGCAAAGACGGCATGAACACTTGGCTCTGCATGGGGCACGATCCCTGCGTTCTCGCAACGGTTGCCCGGACGGCCGCCTGGGTGGGCCGTGCGGAGTGTCTGCGGGACATCCTGGTACGGAACCGGAGGAGGGCGCGTGGCTGACACCGCCGCGGGTCGCCGCGGTCCGGGCGCGTGGCCGTGGGTGGCGGGTCTGGTGGTGCTGGCGCTGCTGCTGTGGGGGATCACGCGGCTGCTGAACGACCCCGCACCGGTGGCCGCCGAGCCCGTGCCCGCCGCGCCGGCCGCACGCCAGACGGAACGATAAAGCGGGGCAGCCGCGGCAGATGCGAGGAATCGTCTCGCTTCGCCCGTCATAAGCCCGTGCGCACGAACGTTGTCACGAGCAGGAGCGGCCGGACGCCCGCTCTTGCCGGGCCCGGCACCGACGCCGGGCTTGTTTGTCCGGAGCGGTCCCAAAACACACCCGGTGGGATGGAAGGAGCACCGATGTCCCCCAAGGTACGCAGGTTCGCGCGGCTCGCCGCCGCTGCCGCGGTGGCCGCCGCCGCGCTGGCGGGGCCGCAAACCCTCAACGCCCAGTACTTCGGGCAGAACAAGGTGCAGTACCGCACCTTCGACTTCCGCGTGCTGCGCACGCCGCACTTCGACCTCTACTACTACCCCGAGGAAGAAGCGGCCACGCGCGACGCCGCACGGATGTCGGAGCGCTGGTACGCGCGCCTGTCGCGCATCCTCGACCACGAGTTCGAGGCGCGCCAGCCGGTGATCCTCTACGCCACCCACCCCGAGTTCCAGCAGACCGCCACCCTGCAGGGCGAGGTGGGCGAGGGAACGGGCGGCGTGACCGAGGCGTTCAAGCAGCGCGTGATCATGCCGTTCGCCGGCCCCTACGCCGAGACCGACCACGTGCTGGGGCACGAGCTGGTGCACGCCTTCCAGTACGACATCACCGGCTTCGGCCGGGCGGGTGGCGGGCTCGAGGCGGCGGCGGCGCGCTTCAACGTGCCGCTCTGGTTCACCGAGGGGATGGCCGAATACCTCTCCATCGGCCCGGTCGACCCCAACACCAGCATGTGGCTGCGCGACGCCGCGCTCACCAACACGCTGCCCAACGAGGCGCAGCTCGCCTACGACCCGCGCTTCTTCCCCTACCGCTGGGGGCAGGCGCTGTGGGCCTACATCGGCGGGCGCTGGGGCGACGCGGCCATCGGGCAGGTGCTGAAGCAGGTGGGGCAGGGAGTGCCGTACCAGGACGCCTTCGAGCGCATCCTGAACTCCGACCTCGACCAGATCATCACCGACTGGCACGACTCGATCCGCCGCACCTACCTCCCGCTGCTGACCGTGCAGCGCGAGGCGCGCGAGACCGCCACCCCGCTGGTGGTGAGCCGCGAGCAGAGGGGCGGCTACAACGTGAGCCCCTCGGTGTCGCCCGACGGAACGCAGTTCGCCTTCCTGTCCACGCGCAGCGAGCTCGACATCGAGCTGTACCTGGCCGACGCGCGCACCGGCCGGGTGATCCGGCGCCTCCTGCGCGGCACCACCCTCGACTCGCACTACGGGAGCCTGCGCTTCATCAGCTCGGCCGGCGCCTGGGCGCCCGACTCGCGACGCTTCGCCTTCTCGGCGCTGCGCAAGGCGCACGACGTGGTGGTGGTGCTCGACGTGACCAGCGGCCGCGTGCTGCGCGAGTACGCCATCCCCGGCGTGGGCGAGATCAGCAGCCCCACCTTCACCGCCGACGGCAACACGGTGGTGGTGTCGGGGATCAAGGGCGGGATCTCGGACCTGTACGCCGTGGACCTGAACAGCGGGCAGACGCGGCAGCTCACCAACGACAAGATCGCCCAGATGCAGCCGGCGTTCAGCCCCGACGGGCGCTCGCTGGCCTACGTGACCGACGCGGGCACCGACCTGACCGCGCTCACCTGGGGCAACTACCGGCTGGCGGTGATGGACTGGCCCACCGGCGAGCCGCGCGTGCTGGCCGGCACCGAGGCGGGGAAGAACATCAACCCGCAGTGGACGCCCGACGGCCGGTCGCTGTACTTCATCAGCGACCGCAGCGGGATCCCCAACATCTACCGGGTGGGGGTGGCCGGGGGCGGGGTCACGCAGGTGACCAACCTGTTCACCGGCATCAGCGGGATCACGGGGCTCAGCCCGGCGATCTCGTCGGCCACGCGCGCCGACCGGCTGGTGTTCACCGTGTACGAGCGCAACGCGTACAACATCTACACCATCGACAACCCGGCGCAGCTGGCGGGCACCACCCCCGAGGCGCCGCGGCTGGCCTCGAACGGCGCCCCGCTGGCGTCGCTGCTGCCGCCCAGCCCGCGCCCGGCCGAGCCCGCGTACAACCGCGTGTACACGCTGCTGCGCGACCCGGCGTTCGGCCTTCCCGAGCCCGAGGCGCCGGCCACCTACGCGGTGGCGCCGTACCGCAGCCGGCTCTCGCTCGACTACCTGGGCCAGCCGCAATTGGGCGTGGCGGCCTCGTCGGGGCCGTACGCGCGCGGCGGGGTGTACGGCGGCGTGGGCGGAATCTTCAGCGACATCCTGGGCTACCACACCATCTACGGCACGGTGCAGGCGCAGGGGCAGATCGACGAGATCGGCTTCAACGTGGTGTACCTCAACCAGAAGAACCGCTGGAACTGGGGCGCCTCGGCGCAGCGGGTGCCGTACATCGCGGGCGGGTGGCAGCAGGGCGTCGACCAGAACGGCGACCTGCACCAGCAGCTGGTGGTCTACCGCTACTTCGACAACAGCGCCTACGGGATCGTGCAGTACCCGTTCAGCCGGGTGCAGCGGGTGGAGCTGGCCGGCGGGGTGCGGCGGATCACGCAGGACATCCACATCCGCGACTACATCTACTCGGGTGGCGCGCTGGTCGACGTCGTCGAGGAGAAGCGCAGCCTGGGGAGCTGGAGCCTGGGCGAGGCCACCGCGGCGCTGGTGTACGACAACGCGGTGAACGGCTACACCAGCCCCATCGCCGGCCAGCGCTACCGCTTCGAGATCGCGCCCACGCTGGGCGACCTCAAGTTCAACTCGGTCACCGGCGACTTCCGGCGCTACTTCCTGCTGCGCCCGGTCACCCTGGCCTTCCGCGCCATGCACTTCGGGCGCTACGGGCGCGACGAGGCGGTGCCCAGCGCGGTGTTCCTGGGGTACCCGTCGCTGGTGCGCGGCTACAGCTACAACAGCGTGACCGAGGGGTGCCTCGAGGAGCTCGAGAGCGCGGCCGGCGGGGCCGAAGACTGCGAGGTGTTCGAGAACCTGTTCGGCTCGCGCATCGCGGTGGGCAACCTGGAGCTGCGCGTTCCGCTGATCCGCAACACACTGCGCGGCAACACGCAGGTGCCGCCCATCGAGCTGATCGCCTTCCTCGACGCGGGCGCGGCCTGGGGCGACGTGATGCAGAGCACCGGCACCCCGGTCACCACGCGGCTCAACTTCGCCCGCGGCCCGCAGGGCTCGTTCGAGGAGCGCGGCTTCCTGACCAGCGGCGGCGTCGGCGCGCGGATGAACCTGTTCGGCTACGTGATCGTGGAAGCCGACTACGTGCGCGCCTTCGAGCGCAAGAAGGGTCAGTGGCAGTTCAGCTTCCAGCCCGGGTTCTGATCTCCGGCGGAAGGCAGGGAGGAGGTCCGGACGGAAGCGGGGGCGCGAGAGCGCCCCC
>DASWMA010000488.1:0-2697 GCA_036399995.1 Longimicrobium sp.
CCGGGGACGCGCTCGTCCGCGGGGCCCGCCATGGACCCGCCGGGGACGGCGCCTGCCGCCGCCTGGAACGAGGCCGAGGAACGCTCCGGCGGCGTGGCGGGCGGCGCGCCCGGGCGCCGGCGCGTGGCGATCGTGGCCGACTACCTCGAAGAGCGCTGGCCCAGCATGGACCTGGCGGCCGAGCTCACCGGGCTGGCGGTGTCGCGCCACGGCGGCGACGCCTTCGACCCGGCCGTCCTGCGGCCGAGGCTCGCGCGCCTCCTCCGCGGCCGCCTGCGCCTCGCCGAGCACGGGGCGAAGAACTTCGACCGCTACGTGGGGCGCTACCTCGCCTACCCGCGCTGGCTGCGGCCGCGGGCGCGCCGGTTCGACCTCTTCCACGTGATCGACCACAGCTACGCGCACCTGGTCGGCGTCCTTCCCGCGGGGCGCACCGTGGTCACCTGCCACGACCTCGACGCCTTCCGCTCGCTGATCGGCGACGAGCGCGAGGCGCGCCCCTTCTGGTTCCGCCAGACCATGCAGCGCGTGCTGAAGGGGTTCCGCGCCGCGGCGCACGTGGTCTGCGACAGCGAGGCGGTACGCCGCGAGATCGTGGAGCACGGCCTGGTTCCGCCCGCCCGGCTGAGCGTGGTTCCCCTTCCCGCGCACCCCGACTTCGCGCCGCATCCCGATCCCGCGGCAGACGCGCGGGCCGCCGCGCTGCTCGGCCCGCGCGACCCCGCCGCGGCCGACCTGCTGCACGTGGGTGCCAGCGTGCCGCGCAAGAACATCCCCTTCCTGCTGGAGGTGTTCGCGGCGTTGCGCCGGCGCCATCCCCGCGCGCGGCTGGTTCGCGTGGGCGGCGCCCTCACCGGCTACCAGCGCGGGGTGGCGGAGCGGCTCGGCGTGACCGACGCCGTCGTCACCCTCCCCCACGTAGACCGCCCGACGCTCGCGGCGGTCTACCGCCGCTGCACCGCGCTCCTCCTTCCCTCCGAGCGCGAGGGGTTCGGCTGGCCGGTGCTCGAGGCGATGGCGTGCGGCACCCCCGTGGTGGCGTCGGCCGCCCTCCCCACGGTGCGCGAGATCGGCGGCGAGGCGATCGGCTACGCGCCCGCCGGCGACGTGCAGGGGTGGATCGAGGCCGTGGACCGCCTGTTGCTCGACCACGGTGACCGCCGCGAGTGGCAGGGCCGCCGCGCCGCCGCCCTCGAGCGCGCCGACGCCTTCTCGCTCGAGGCCTACGCCGCCGGCATCCTCGCCGTCTACCACCGCGTGCTGGAGATCCGGTGACCGTGGGCGAATCGCCGGCCCGGCGCGACGAGGCCCTTCCCGGGTCTTCCCGCGTCGTGCGACGTGCCGGCGGCCGGTTCGCGATTGGACACGCTCGAAATCTCACGCAGAGTCATCAGAAAGAAGCCGTTCCTCCGCTGACTCCGCTGACTCCGCGTGGGCCGTGTTCTCCCGGCCGCGTTCCGGACGATGCCCGACGACGGGGGATGAAGAACCTCAGCACGATGGCGGCCCGGCTGTCCGCGCGGGCGCGTTCGCGCGGCCGTTCCCGGAGCCGGCGATGACGCGCCGGCTGAAGGTGGTGCACGTGGGCAAGTTCTACCCGCCGCACGCCGGGGGGATGGAGTCGCACCTGGAGCTGCTCTGCCGCACCACCCGCGACCAGGTGGACGTGGAGGTGATCGTGAGCGCCGACGGGCCGCGCACCGAGCGCGAGGTGGCCGGCGGCATTCCCGTCACCCGCGTGGGCACGCGGCTCACCCTGGCCTCGGCGTCGTTCAACCCCGGGATGGCGCGCGCCATCCGCCGCGCCCGCGCCGACGTGGTGCACTTCCATCACCCCAACCCCACCGGCGTGCTGTCGTACTTCGCGTCGGGGGCGCGCGGGCCGCTGGTGGTCACCTACCACAGCGACATCGTGCGCCAGAAGGTGCTGGGCCCCATGGTGTCGCCGCTGGTGCACGCGCTGCTGCGGCGCGCCGGCGCCATCATCGCCAGCTCGCCGCAGTACGCCGCCTCGTCGGCCGTGCTGCAGAGGCACGCCGCGCGCGTGCGCGTTCTCCCCTTCGGCATCGACGCCGCCGAGTTCCAGCAGGCCGACCCGGCCCGGGTGGAGCGGATCCGCGCCGAGCACGGGCCGCGCATCGTCTTCGCCGCGGGGCGGCTGGTGTACTACAAGGGCTTCGACGTGCTGGTCCGCGCCATGCGCGCGGTGGACGCGCGGCTCCTGATCGCCGGCGGCGGCCCGCTCGGCGGCGAGCTGCGCGCGCTGGCCGCGGCCGAGGGGGTGGCCGGCCGCGTCACCCTGCTGGGCCCCGTTCCCGACCTGCGGCCGTACTACCACGCGGCCGACGTGTTCGCACTTCCCGCGGTGGCGCGCAGCGAGGCGTTCGGGATCGTGCAGATGGAAGCGATGGCCTGTGGCGTGCCGGTGGTGAACACCTCGCTCGACAGCGGTGTACCGTTCGTGTCGCCGCACGGCGAGACGGGCCTGACCGTGCCGCCGCGCGACGCGGGCGCGCTCGCCGCCGCCCTGACCACGCTCCTCGACGACCCCGCCCTGCGCCGGCGCATGGGCCGGGCGGGGCGGCGCCGCGTGGAGGGCGAGCTGAGCGCCGCGCGCATGGCCGCGCGCACGGTGGCGCTCTACCGCGAGGTGGCCGGCCTTCCCGGCCCCGACCCTTCCCCGACCGACGACCGATG
>DASWMA010000489.1:0-4235 GCA_036399995.1 Longimicrobium sp.
GCGTACCGCGAGATCGCGGCGGCGTACGGGATCAGCGCCGACATCATGTACGAGGGGGTGATCAGCCACCCCGAGAACCTGGCGCTGATCAACCTGCTCGACATCCAGGTGCTGCGCTGGACCCGCGACGTGGACCTGGAGCGCTACGCCGCGGCCATCTACGTGGACAACCAGGGCACCACCACGCACCTGGCCGAGCGGCTCAAGGAGGCGGGCGTGCCCACCCTGGCGGTGGTGGACCACCACGATGCGCAGGACTTCCTCGACCCCATCTTCAGCGACGTGCGGCCGCTGGGCGCCGCCGCCACCATCTTCGCCGAGTACCTGCAGAGCGGCTCGGTGCTCAAGCTGGAGCCCGGCAACCTGTCGCACGTGCGCCTGGCCACGGCGCTGATGCACGGGCTGCACAGCGAGACCGACGGCTTCGTGCGCGCGCGCCCGCCCGAGTACCAGGCGGCCGGCTACCTGAGCCGGTTCATGGATTCGGACCTGCTGGAGAAGGTGCTGTGCGTGCAGAAGTCGCACGCCACGCTGCGGGTGATCGAAGAGTCGCTGCACGCGCGCACGGTGCGCAACGGCTATTCGGTGGCCGGCGTGGGCTTTTTGCGCTGGGCCGACCGCGACGCCATCCCGCAGGCGGCCGACTTCCTCCTGTCCGAAGAGAACGTGCACACGGCCATTGTCTACGGGCTGCTGAGCGACGACAGCGGGCGCGAGGTGATCTCGGGGAGCCTGCGCACCAACCGCTCGACGCTGCAGGTGGACCGCTTCCTCAAGGACGCGCTGGGCGAGGACCTGCGCGGGCGCCCCTACGGCGGCGGCCGCAGCCGGGCCGGCGGCTTCGAGATCGACTGCGGCTTCCTGACCGGCGACGACGACGACGACGCGCAGCAGGAGCTCAAGTGGCAGCTCTACGACCGCCGCATCCGCCGCAAGCTCTTCCGCGCCGCCGGCGTGGAGGACCTGGACTACGTGCTGGAGCGCGCGGGCGATGCGAACGACGAGGAGCGGGACTGACTTCGGGTACGGAGGTACGGAGGTTGGACGAAAACGAAGCGCGGAGGCTGGGGATCAGCCTCCGCGCGCGTCTTTTCGTACCCCCGTACCTCCGTACCCCGTACCTCCGCACCGTTTCAGGAGATGACCTGCGTCACCCACTCGCACGATCCGGCGCCGCGCGCTTCGCAGCGGGGGTGGCTGGCGGAGTGCTTGCGGCCGGTGTACTCGGTGACCAGCTCCGAGAGGGCGCCGGCGTAGAAGGCGCACGCCGCGCCGCCGGGGTCCGCCTGGCTGGTGATGGAGCCGGTGATGCTGAGCGCCACCGGCTTGGTGCTCACCTTCAGCCCCGCCTCTCCCGCGAGCTGGCGGAAGAGCTTCTCGGCGGCCTTGCGCGCCGAGCGCTGGCGGCTGCCCGCGGGGAGGAAGCGCGACATCCGCCGGAAGGGGGCCGAGCGCTCGCTCCACGCGTGGCGGGCCACGCGGCGGCCGGCCTCTTCGAAGATCTCGTCCGCGTCGGGGCGGCGGATCACCAGGCGGATCAGGTCGGCCACGGTCTCCGGGCTCTGCATCCGCTTCCGCTTCACCTCTTCCTGGAAGCGGTGGATCTGCCTGAACACCACGTCGCTCAGCCCCAGCCGCCGCGGCATGCTGGCCGACGGGTTCTCGCCTTCCAGGTACTCCTCCGGCCGGTCCATGTCGCGCATGGTTTCCAGAAGGATGAGCGGAAAGACGGGGGTGACGGTGGCGCCCGCCCCGGCGGCTGCGTTCGTTGCCATCTGCGAAGATGAAGGGTGCTGGGGTACCGCGAATGGAGGCGCGGAATTTCGTCCCGATCCCGGGTTCTGGCAAGTGCGTGGCAGATGTGGAAACCGGGCCGAACTGCTGCGTGCCGCCGCGCCGTCACCACGGATCGGGGACGCCGCGCCGTCGCATCCCTGGTCGCGGCGCGGCGGGCTTCACCGCGACGGACGGGCGCCTCCCCCGGCGGCGCGGATGCGGCCGCGGGCCAGCGCCATCATCCGCTCCACCGGTCCGCACGCGCCGAAGGGGAGCGCGTGCGCCGCCGCGGCCTCGCCGGCCCACATCCCCACCACCAGCCGCGCACAGTCGGGGGAGATGTCGGCCCAGGCCGCTCCGCCGCCCATGTACCGCCGCAGCATCTTTCCGGAACCCGCATCCCACACGCGCACGCCGTCGTCGCCCACGCTCACCACCAGCGCTCCGTCGGGCGAGAAGAAGGCCTTGTGCACACCGCCCTCGTGCCCGAACAGCTCGAGCTGTTCGTGGGTCACCGGATCCCAGACCCTTACCAGCACGTCGCTGGTCGAGGCCACGACCCGCTGTCCGTCGGGGCTGAAGGACACGGTGTACACGCGTGTGCCGGGCAGCTGTAGCACGGGCCCGGCGGCAAAGGTGCGGGCGTCCCACAGCCGCACCGTCCCGTCTTCGCCCCCGGTTACGATCCGGCGCCCGTCCACGCTGTAGGCGGCGGCGAACACCGACGCGGTGTGGCCGTACAGGGTGTCGACGACCGCGCCGGACCCGATCTCCACCACCACCGCCACGCTGTCCACCGTCCCCATGTTGCGATTGCCGATCGGGAGAACGATGCGCGTGCCGTCGGGGCTCAGCCGCTCGTCCAGGTCTTCCACGAACGAGAGTGGACCGTAGGAATAGTACGGGGCCAGGTCACGCACCGGCCCGATCCGCGCACCGGTGCCGGCATCCCATGAGGCAATGCGGAGATCTCCAACGGCGGCCACCACGCGCCGCCCGTCGCGCGTCAGCACGGGCATGCCCGACAGCACGGCGCCTTGCAGCGCGGGAAGACGCCGCCCGTAACGTTCGGCGAACACCCTCGGGACCTCCGTGAGCGGGGCCCCTCCAGTGCCTGTCTGCCACAGGCGCGCGGTGCCATCCGCCGCGACGCTCACCACCCGGGCGTCACCGGGGCCCAGCGCCACCGCGGTTACCGCCGCCCGGTGCCCGGCGAGCACAGCGGCCTCCTGCCACTCTTCCGTCCGGCGGCGCAGCGTCCAGACTCGTACCGTGCGGTCGTCGCTCCCGGTGACGATCGCGTTGGCTCCGAAGGCCGCGGCATTGATCGCGCGCCGGTGGCCGAAAAGGAGATGCACGGGGGGCGCCATGCCGGGGCGGGTGTTCCGGGTGGGGCCCAGCGTCCAGACACGGGCGTACGTCTCCAGGATCTCCGAAACGCCGCCCCGCTTTTGCAGCCCCTTCATGGCCCAGGTCACTGCCCATCGACCGTCGCCGCTCACATCCACCCCCGCCACATCGCCTGCTCCGTCCGGAATCACGAAGGCCAGCGTGTCGGTGCGGGCGTCACGGATCTCCTGCTCGGTGAAGGGCCCACCCACCACCTTCAGGCGGGGCGTGAGCACCTCGCCCTCCAGGGTGTCGCGCTGGAGCGGCTTGCAGGTGCGCACGTCCAGCACCCGCCCGTCGCCGGTCACCATCCCCACCCCGTCGGCGGTGAACCGCCGCAGCGTGGCGCCGGCCACCTGGCATGCGCGCGCCCCGGAGGCGGCGCTCCAGGTCTGCAGGTACCCGCGTCCGCCGGTGAGCGCCACGCGCGCCACGATCCGCTCGCCGTGCGGAGAGAACACCGCGGACTCGACCTGCCCCGAATCGGCGACCAGCTCGGCGAGAAGAGCCGAGCGGATCAGCGACTCTCGGAGGGTGGCGATCGCCTCGTCGGTGGGCGCCGTCTCCACCGCCCGAACCGCACTCTCCACGCTTCTGCGCGGGTCGATGTCGAGCTGTGCCACGGCCGCAGCTGCGATGGCCCGCGAGGTCGCCCGGTCGCGTTCTCGCACCGCCATCACCGCCGCGAGCGACGCCGCCACGGCCAGCACCGCCAGGAGCGCCGACGCCGTCCATGCCAGCCGGCGGTTCCTCCTCGCCAGCCGAACGTCCTCGCCGATCAGCTCGTCCTTGCTCTTGCCGTGCAGGGTGGCGGCCAGGTCGGCCACCTTGCCGCGGAAGTAGGCGTTCTGCAGCGACAGGTCTTCCTGCGTGCGCGCGTCACGCAGGTCCACCCACAGCGGCTCGTGCCGGAACACGCCCTGGTGCAGCCGCGGCGGCAACGCGGTGGACGCCGGCCCCGCGAACCCGCCCGCGGCGGGGTCCCAGCGGATCTCCCCCCCCGTCAGCACGATCAGGATCCGCTCCGCCGCCTTCCCCTCCTTCGCGGCCGGCGACCCGGTGAGCCAGTG
>DASWMA010000490.1:0-2714 GCA_036399995.1 Longimicrobium sp.
TCCACACCACGCCGAGGGTGGAGGGAGACGGGGGCGCGGCCACGTGTCCGGACCCCACCGTCAGGATCGAGAGATCGGTCACCGAGCTGTAGCCCGCGCCCGTCATGTCGATCACGCACTTGCCCGTGCCGGTGTTCCCCACCAGCACCGTCTGGAACATCCCGTCGCCCACCAGGTTGAACTGGCCGCCGGTCATGTTCAGCGCGGAATCGAGCAGGTACGTGCCGGCGGGGGCGTACACCGGCGGCGACCCCACGGGGTACTGGTCTGCCTCCCGCGCCGCGACGAAGGCGGCGTTGAAGGCCGGCGAGTCGTCCACCGTGCCGTCGCCGCGCGCGCCGAACCGCTTCACGTTGATCACCTCGCCGCCTGCCAGCGGGCGCCACCCCGCCGGCGCCTTCCCGAAGACCGCGGGGCCCACCCCCTGCGCCTTCGAGGCGAAATCGTGGCGGAAGTAGAGCGACCCTGCCGGTGCGGTGCCGGTGGGGGTGTCGCCCGTGTCGTCAGGGACGTCGGAGCCGCTCAGCCAGTGCGATGCGCTCCCCGTTCCCGACGGGATCGTGACCTGGTCGTTCTTGATCGCCATTCGCTTCCCTCCACGCATTGTAAGTGAACCGTACCGAATTTGCCGAATTATAAGCGCGCGGCGGGGAGGATGCACTACGACGTTCTGCTCCTTCAGCAGCGGGAGGCCCGACGCACGACGCGAGTGCCCATAGTTCCGCAGTCACCAAATCCGCAAAGATCCGTTGCTGCACCAGCATCGCTGAAGGGTGACACGGTGTTACCGGACATCGTTCTGGGTTCAGCATCAAAGAATCTCACGCAGAGCAGCAGAGAAGCAGAGGAGACAGGTTGTTCTCTGCTCCTCTGCTGCTCTGCGTGAGACATGTCCTTTCGGATCTTCGTCCCGAACGAAGCCCTGCAACACGGTATGATAATGACGCGGAAGGACGGAGAAACGGAGGAACGGCGATGAAGCTGTCCGTTTCCTCCGCTCTACTCCGCTTCTCCGTGTGACCCGTTGTTGCGGTCAGTGTTCAGTCGAAACCTGGTATGACACCCAGCGACGTCACACTCAACCATGGGACGCCGGAACTGGGATCAGCAGGGCCACACCATCACGCCGTTGATGCTGGTGCCGGTGGGCGAGGAGATCATGTTGCCCCGCGCGGTGGGAAAGTCGAGGACGAAGTCCTTCAGCGGCTGGTCGGTGAAGATACGGCACGCCGTCACCTCCGCCGCCGCCGAGCGGTTCCGCGAGCGCAGCCCCTGGTTCCCGTAGGCGAAGATCTCGGAGGTGAAGATCTTCGAGGGGCGTTCCGCCGCGCACTCCACCAGGTACCCCGCGGTGTCGTAGTTCCCCGAGGCGGGCACCGGCTGGAACACCGAGTTCAGCACCTCCGCCCCGTCGAGCCACACGTTCGACCGCCCCACCCCGTGCGCGTGGTGGTGATGGTAGCGCAGCCCCCGCACCAGCGAGCGGATCACCCCCAGCGACACGGGGAACGCCTCCACCACGCCCCCCAGGTAGAGGTCGTGGACCTGCCCGGCCACCTCCACCGCGTACGGGTACGGCGCCCGGAGCGGGAGCCCCGCCGAGCGCGCGGCGGGGGTGGACTGGTCGTACTGGTTGGTGAGGTGCGAGTCGATGCGGAACGAAGCGCCGCCGTGGATCGCCACCGCGGCCCGGGCCAGCCCCACCAGGTAGGTGTCGCGGTCGGCCTCGAACACGCTCATCGAGCTCCCGCCCGCCTGCGTGGGCGTGTACGTGCTGGCGAAGCGGGTCACGTTCTCTCCCGCCAGCAGCACCGCCGAGTCGCCGCGCAGGTAGCACCCCCGCACGCTCGACACCTCGCCGCAGCAGTCGTACAGCGCCAGGGTGCCGTGCCCGCCGTTGGCCGCGGCGTCGGTGTGCATGCTCACGTGCACCCGCTCCAGCCGGTTCATCTCCGCGCTCTGCAGCGAGGCGTGGCGGATCCACACCACGCCGTACGAGGAGGGGTTGGCGACGCGGACCGGGCGCGGCCCCTCGGCGTGGGTGTAGATCGAGAGCTCGCGCACCGACGAGAAGGCGGCGCCGGTCATGTCGAGCACGCAGCGGCCGCGCCCCGTGTTCCCCAGCAGCACCGTCTGCACCATCCCGTCGCCCACCAGGTTCAGCGAGGCGGCGGTCATGTTCACCGGCGAGTCGAGCCGGTAGATCCCCGCGGGGGCGTACACCGGCGCGGCGCCGGCCGGGTAGCGGGTCGCGGCCCGCACCGCCGCGAACGCCGCGTTGAAGGCGGGCGCGTCGTCCACGCTCCCGTCGCCGCGCGCGCCGAAGGTGCGCACGTTCACCACCTCGCGTGCGCCGAGCGCCGCGGGGGCGGAGGAGACGGCTGGGTTCGGGCTCGGGTCGATCATCGGGAGGCTCGCTGCGAAAGCCCGGCACCGCCGGGGCGGCACACGAAGGGCGCGGAGAGCGGAACGGCGGTCGGGAGGATGGGGACGACGCGCCGGTCCTCGCCCTCTACCGGGGGGAGAGGACGGGGATCAGGGCGCGGCGGCGCCGCGGAGCGCGCCGAGGCGTGCGCGCACGGTGCGGGCCAGCGTGCGCAGGTCGTCGGCCGGCACCGCGCCGGTCAGCACCAGCGCCGCCGCCGCCGCGGGGACGATCACCAGCGCCTTCACCGCGACGGCGGGCCACGGCTCCAGCCGCGACGCCATCACGG
>DASWMA010000491.1:0-2761 GCA_036399995.1 Longimicrobium sp.
TCCCGGACCGCCGCTTCGACCGTATCAACTGTACCGAGGGCGCGGGAGGCACCTTCGCACTCTCGTACTTCGTGCTTCCGTACTTCTTGCGTCGTGACATCGTTGGTTGTAAATGACGACCAACACCAAACGTCAGGAGAAGTCATGAACGAGCTACCGCCCGAGGGGAAGGCGCGCGTCGTTCGCGAGGCGCCCATGTCGCTTTTCGGCCACCTGAGCGGCTCCGTCGCCTCGTACGGCGACCTGGTGACTCCTACCGGCGAGGCGTGGGATGCCGACACGTAGCATACCGCCGCGGCTCCTGTTGCTCGGCCCGCACGTGTGGGTCTGCGCGCTGGAGGGGAACACCTGCGAGCTCGGCGGCGAAGCCGTGGGGCATCTCTCCGTGCTGAACGCGGGAGAGTGACGATGCCGGAGAGCGACGGCGGCCGCACCGCGCTGCTGCTGGGCGCCACGGGGCTGGTGGGCGCCCACTGCCTGGAGCTGCTGCTGGCCGACGCCGCGTGGGCGCGGGTGACGGTGGTGGCGCGGCGCCCCTCCGGCCGCACGCATCCCAGGCTGGTGGAGCGCGTGGCCGACTTCGAGCGGCTGGACGAGCACGCCGACGCGTTCGGGGCCGACGACGTGTTCTGCTGCCTGGGCACCACCATCCGGCAGGCCGGCTCGCAACAGGCGTTCAGCCGCGTGGACCACCACTACGTGGTCCGCGCGGCCGGGCTGGCGCGGCGGCGGGGCGCGCGGCGCTTCCTGCTGGTGACGGCGCTGGGCGCCGACCCGGGCTCGCGCGTCTTCTACAACCGGGTGAAGGGCGAGGCCGAGCGCGACGTGACGGCGCTGGCGTTCGAGGGCGTCGTGCTGCTGCGCCCCTCGCTGCTGCTGGGCGAGCGCAGCGGCCGCCGCTCCGCCGAGGCGCTGGCGCAGAAGGCCGCGCCGCTCCTGTCACCGCTCCTGGTGGGCCCGCTGCGGAAGTACCGCGCCATCCCCGGCTCTGCCGTGGCCCGCGCGATGGTGCGCCTGGCGAAGGAGAACGTCACCGGCGTGCGCGTGGTGGAGAGCGACGAGATCGCGGCGCTGGCGGGCTGAGCGGGCGCACGACGGCCGCGGATCGTCCACCGGCTTCGCGCGCTGTCCCTGTCGCCTGTTCCCTCTCCCCTGCCGTTGCGTGAGGGATGCGCGCCCGGAGGGCCGGGACGGCGCCGCGCCCGACGGATGTCGAGGGATCGGCTGGGTTGCTGGCGCGGCGGTGGCCCGGCGCGGTTGGCAACGGCGGTATCGTTGCCTACCGCGCGCGCAGCCCGGCCCGGAGCGCAGCGGAGGGACACGCCCGAAAACCGCCGTTGCCGTTCGCATCCGCGTACATCGGACCCCGAAGCGCGCTCCGGTGGTACTGACGGTGGGAGAACGGTGGCTGAAGAGTGGACTTTCGCGGCCGGCGGCTGCATCGTTCGGGCATACCGAAACGACGGCCGTGCCGTTCTACCCTGGAACCTGGACCACATGGCGCGGGGCTACACCGACCCCAACCTGCCGGACGGGATCGTGAAGCTTCCGCCCGAGCCGCAGAACGCCGCACCCGGCTGCGGCCTGCGCGGGTGCCTGTACGGCGTGATGGCACTGTTCGCGCTTCTGATGGCCGCCATGGTGATCATTGCCCTGTTCCGCGTGTGGCAGACGCCCGTGGTGGCGCCGTGACCGGTGCGGACGCACCCCAAATCCCGTTGAAGGAGCCCGGACCATGTCGCGCGTGCTGAAGCTGTTCGCCCTGGTGTTCGCCACCCTGCTGGCCGCCGCCTGCACCGGCCGCGGCACCGACTCGCCCCGCCCGTCCGCGGAATCGTCGGTGCAGGTGGACAACCAGGCCTGGCTGGACGTGAACGTGTACGCCGTATCGGGCGGGCAGCGCACCCGGCTGGGCACCGTGAGCGCCCACGCGCAGCGCCAGTTCCGCATCCCCACGTCGATCGTGGGGCTGGGGCGCGAGCTGCAGTTCGCGATCGACCCGGTGGGGAGTCGCGCGCAGGGCACCAGCTACAGCATCTACGTGACGCCGGGGCAGCAGGTGCGCCTGACCGTGCCGCCGCAGTTCGCGCGCTGACGCGCCTTCAGCGGCATCACGAGGGGCGCCCGGCCTGGCACGGATGCGGATCTACGCCATCAGCGACCTGCACGCCGACTTCCGCGAGAACCGGCGGCTGCTGGAGCGCATCCCCACGCGCGAGCACCAGGGCGACGCGCTGATCGTGGCCGGCGACGTGGCCGACTCGCTGGGGGTGCTGCGCGACGCGCTGGACCTGCTGCGCGAGCGCTTCGCCCAGGTGTTCTTCGTGCCCGGCAACCACGAGCTGTGGGTGCGCGCCGACCCGCGCGACTCGCTCGAGAAGTTCCAGGCGGTGCTGGACACCTGCCGCGCGGCGGCGGTGCACACCGCGCCGGCGCGGGTGGGCGGGGCGTGGGTGGTGCCGCTCTTCTCGTGGTACCACGCCAGCTTCGACGTGCGCGGCGAGGGCGACGAGAGCACGCTGGAGGCGTGGTCTGACCGCTACTTCTGCCGCTGGCCGCCCGGCGTGGAGCGGGTGGACCGGCACTTCCTGGCCATGAACGAGCCGCACCTGCGGCGCTACGACGCGCCGGTGGTCTCGTTCTCGCACTTCGTGCCGCGCACCGAGCTGCTTCCCGCCGTAACGTGGCTGCGCTTCAAGGGGCTGCCGCTGGTGGCGGGGAGCGTGGAGATCGACGCGCAGGTGCGCCGGCTGGGCGCGGC
>DASWMA010000492.1:0-10221 GCA_036399995.1 Longimicrobium sp.
CGCGGCCACGGCGGGGTCGGTGGCGGCGCCCTCGAACACGGGGACGGCCAGCAGCGGCGTTTCGAGCCCGGCCAGCTCGCCGCGCAGCACGGTGACGTTCATACGGCTTTCGAATCCTCGAAGTTGTGCCCCGGGGCTTCCCAGCGGCGCGGCCCCGCCGCCCGTGTCCCGGACGGCGGAGCCCCTTTCACCCGCCATGCCCCCGTTGGTTCCGCGCGCCCGCCGAAACGGCCGCGGCTCCTCATCCCTTTCTCACGCCCCGAAACAGGTGCGTGAGTGCGGAAGTGCGCGAGTGCGTTTCGATTCCGCGCGTACCTCCCGCACCTCAGCACCTCAGCACCTCAGCACCTCCGCACCTCCGCACCTCCGTACTACATGTGCTGGATGATCCGCCGGCCGAACTCCGAGCACGAGACCTTGGTGGCGTTCTCCATCAGCCGCTCGAAGTCGTAGGTCACGGTGCGCGCGGTGATGGCGCCTTCCAGCCCCTTGATGATCAGGTCGGCGGCCTCGGTCCACCCCATGTAGCGCAGCATCATCTCGCCCGACAGGATCACCGAGCCGGGGTTGACCATGTCCTTGCCGGCGTACTTGGGCGCGGTGCCGTGCGTCGCCTCGAAGATGGCGTGGCCGGTGATGTAGTTGATGTTGGCCCCGGGCGCGATGCCGATGCCGCCCACCTGCGCGGCGAGCGCGTCGGAGACGTAGTCGCCGTTCAGGTTGAGGGTGGCGATCACGTCGTAGTCCTTCGCGCGCGTGAGGATCTGCTGCAGGAAGGCGTCGGCGATGGCGTCCTTCACGATCACCTTCCCCGCCGCCTCGGCTTCCTTCTGCGCGGCGTTGGCGGCGTCCTCATCCTGCTCGTCCTTGATGCGGTCGTACTGGGCCCAGGTGAAGGTGCGGTCGCCGAACTCGCGCTCGGCCAGCTCGTACCCCCAGTTCTTGAAGGCGCCCTCGGTGAACTTCATGATGTTCCCCTTGTGCACCAGCGTGACCGAGCGGCGGCCGTGGGCCAGCGCGTACTGCAGCGCCGAGCGCACCAGGCGCTCGGTGCCTTCGCGCGAGACGGGCTTGATGCCGAAGCCGCTGCTCTCGGGGAAGCGCACCTTCTTGAAGCGGTCGGGGAAGGCCTGCGAGAACGCCTCGCGGAACTTCTTCGCGTCTTCGGTCCCCTCTTCGAACTCGATGCCGGCGTAGATGTCTTCGGTGTTCTCGCGGAAGATCACCATGTCCACGTCGCCGGGCTTCTTGACCGGGCTGGGCACGCCCTCGAACCAGCGGACCGGGCGCACGCAGGCGTACAGGTCCAGGATCTGGCGCAGCGCCACGTTCAGCGAGCGGATGCCGCCGCCCACCGGGGTGGTGAGCGGGCCCTTGATCCCCACCAGGTACTCGCGGAACGCGTCGAGGGTGGCGTCGGGGAGCCAGTTGCCGGTCTGCTGGAAGCTCTTCTCGCCCGCCAGCACCTCCATCCAGTGGATCTTCCGCTTCCCGCCGTACGCCTTTTCGACGGCCGTGTCGAACACGGGCTGCGAGGCGTTCCAGATGTCGGGGCCGGTGCCGTCGCCCTCGATGTAGGGGAGGATCGGCTGGTCGGGAACCACGAGCTGGCCGCCCTGGATCTCGACGCGCTCGCCGCCCTGCGGCGCGGTGGGGGAGGAATCGCTCATATGGCTGCTGTCCGGTGAGGAGGTGGTTCGAAGTTCCAGGTGCTTAAGTGCTAGGTGCTAGGTGCTAGGTGCCAGGGGCCAGGTTCCAGGGACGAGCCTCGGCGCAGCGCGACGGATCGCGCGCACCTGGCACCTAGCACCTAGCACTCAGCACCAATACGAACGAGGGCGCGGCGGACTGCCCCGCCGCGCCCCCGCGGGAGGCGTGCGCCACGCCCCGCCGGCCCGCTACCGCCGGTCGATCGGCGTCACCGTCTTGCCGCGCGGGCCGATGTACTCGCTGCCGGGGCGGATCAGCCGGTTGTCGGCGAACTGCTCCAGCAGGTGCGCCGTCCACCCGGGCGTGCGCGCGATGGCGAACACCGCGGTGAACAGGTCCATCGGGATCCCCAGCGTGGTGTAGACCGAGGCGCTGAAGAAGTCGACGTTGGGGTAGATCTTCTTCCCCTTCTTCTCCATCTCCTCGGCCATGGTCGCGCGGATCTTGTCCGACAGGTCGAGCCAGCGGGTCTCGCCCGCCTCGGCCATGATCTTGTCGGCCAGCTCGCGCAGCACGGTGGCGCGGGGGTCGGTGGCGCGGTACACGCGGTGGCCGAAGCCCATGATCTTCTTCCCGCCCTCCAGCGCGCTGCGCACCCACTGGGCCGGGTCCTGCCCGCTCTCGTCGATCTCGCGGAGCATGTTCATCACCTCCACGTTGGCGCCGCCGTGGCTGGGGCCCTTGAGCGTGCCGATGGCCGAGGTGATGCAGCTGTACACGTCGGAGAGGGTGCCGGCCGTGACGCGCGCCGCGAAGGTCGAGGCGTTCATCGCGTGCTCGGCGTGCAGCACCAGCGCCACGTCCATGGTGCGGCAGCGGGTGTCGTTGGGCTCCTCGCCGTTCAGCATGTACAGGAAGTTCGACGCGATGCTCTTCCCTTCCCGCGGCTGCAGCGGCTCCTTGCCGTTGCGCAGCCGGTCGTAGGCGGCCACCAGCGTGGGCGTGACGGCCGTGAGGTACACCGACTTGCGGCGCACCGACGCGTCGGTGATGTCGTCGGCGTCCGCGTCGAAGGTGCCCAGCGCCGACACGGCCGTGCGCAGCGCCGCCATCGGGTCGGCGTCGCCGGGGAGGGCCCGCAGCACGCCGAGCATCTGGTCGGTGAGCGCGCCGTTGGCCTGCAGCTCGGCCTTGAGCCCGTCGAGCTGCTCGCGGTTGGGGAGCTCGCCGTTCCAGAGGAGGTAGCACACCTCCTCGAAGGTGGTGTTGCGTGCGAGGTCGTCGATGTCGTAGCCCCCGTAGATGAGCTCGCCGACCTCTCCGTTGATGTCGCTCAGCTTGCTTTGACCGACGATGACGCCTTCCAGCCCCTTGCCAGCCATATCTGACTTCCTCGAACGCGCGTGCGTGCAGTAGATTCGGGAACGCGGCACCGCCGGCCGCCCCGCTTCTCCCGCAATTTCGTGGGAGGTTCGGGCGCGTGCACCATCCGGGCCAGCGGCGGCGCGGCAACATAGCGGGCGCGTCAGGGTGTCGCAAGCGGGTTTCCCCCTGCTGGTTCGGGGTGCCGCGGGCCGCTCTTTGCATGAGCCGGGGCACCGCCGGGGCGCGGGTTCGCTCCTTTTTCAAGCCTTCCACGAACACCGCCGGGGAGTGGAGCCGCAACGGGCCGACGCGGAGCTGATCGAGCGCATCCTGGCCGGCGAGCGAGAGCTGTACGCCGGGCTGGTGGTGCGCTACCAGGACACGCTGTTCCGCCATGCGCTGGCCATGGTGGGCGACCGCGACGCCGCCGCCGACCTGGTGCAGGACAGCCTGGTGAAGGCGTTCACGCGGCTGCACACCTGCGAGCCCGACCGCTTCGGGGCGTGGGTGTTCCGCATCGTGCGCAACCGCTGCAAGGACTGGCTGAAGAACCGCCGCCAGCACACCACCACGCTCGACGCCGACGACCACGCCGCCCCCGAGAGCGACGACCCCATGCGCACGCTGGAGCGCAGCGAGCTGGGCCGCGTGGTGCAGGGCGCCCTGCTGCGCCTTCCCGCCGCCCAGCGCGAGGCCTTCCTGCTGAAGCACGTGGACGGGCTGAGCTACGAGGAGATGGCCGAGCGCCTGGAGACCGGCGTGAGCGCGCTGAAGATGCGGGTGATGCGGGCGCGCGAGGCGTTGCAGGAGATTCTTCGGGAAGTCGTTTGACGGCGGTGCTAAGTGCTAGGTGCTGAGTGCTGAGTGCCAGGTGCGGGGGTACGGAGGTGCGGGGGTACGGAGGTGCGCGGTGCCGGCATTGGTGCGGCCGCGGCGGGCCCCCTCCCCCCGGCCCCCTCACCCCGCTCCGCGGGGGAGGGGGTGAACTGCAACTGCGGTTGTTTCGCGGTCCCCTGTCGCTGCCACGTGAGGGATGCGCTCCGGCGGGGCGGCGGCCGCGGGACCGGCACACACGCACGAGGGCCCCGGCGGAGACGAATCCGCCGGGGCCCTGGCGCGTTGGGCACGGCCGTATCGTGCCCTGTGCAGCGCAGACCGGCCGCGTGCAACGGGGACACGCCCCGCCCCCGGCGGTTCCCGATCCTCCAGACCGGCGCGCAGCGTCAGATCGCCACGTCGTCGGCGGTTCGGGCCGATTCGCGCGGGTCGGCGTCGGAGCCCTGGTCGGCCTGCAGCGCGTGCTCGGCGCACAGGTTGGTCTCGGGGATCACCTCCAGCCGCTCGAACCCGATGTCGCGGCCGCAGACCTCGCACTTCCCGAAGTCGTCCGGCGTCTTGTAGAGCCGCTGCAGCGCCTCGTCGATCTGGTACAGCCGCCGGCCTTCCACGCTGGTGAGCATGAAGTCCTGCTCCTGCTCGTGCGACTCGGTGCCCACGTCGGCCGGGTGGAAGCGGTACAGGCTCAGCTCGCCCGCGCGGTCGCGCAGGTCCTGCAGCCGCTCGTCGAAATGCTCGATGTTGTCGAGGATCTGCTTGCGCTCGCGCAGCAGCAGCTCTTCGATCCGACTCCGCTCCTGTTCGTTCATCTGCCGTCTCCACAGGTCCGTTCGGCGCCGCCCGGACGGGCCTCGCCACCGCGCTCGCCCCCGATCAATCTCCGTGCCGGGTGGTGAACATGACCCTGCCGGGGGATCGGACCCGGCGCGGAATCGTCCCCGGAGGTCACCTCGATTCGCGGCGTGCCTTCAGCGATTCGCCGCCGCCCACGCCCGCCGTGACCAGGGTCACGAAGAAGGCGTCCCGCTCCTTCGCGGCGCGCCGTTCGACGCGGTGCGCGTGCTCGCGGCCGAGCCTGGCACCCAGGAGGCGGAGGATGCGCGCGATGGCCCCGAGCTCGACGAGCGTCCCGCTGAGCGACGCCTCGTCCTGCTCGCGGACGGCGCGAGCGTTCAGCACGGCCACACGGGCGTAGCGCACGTACTCCGTGGGCGTGTCGGAAAGGAGAATCGTCGGCATGTCGCGCTGAAGCCGCCTGAATCGCCGCGCGTCCAGCCTCTGGATCAGGGCGAGAGCGCCGCGGAGCTTCTGGAGCCTGCGGATCCCGTCCGTCAGATCCCCGCCGGGCTCGCGGTAGACGGCAAATCCCTGCACATCCTTGCGGTCTGCCACCACGAGGGCCGCGCGTGCCAGCACCCCCTGGAAGATGAACGCCACGAGGCGCCGAAGATACGGGATCATCCCACCGGTTTCCGGAAAGACGTTGTCATGCTGGGAATGACGTTTCGCCAGGTGATACGGTGTCGTCAGATATCGTTCTGGTTCCAGCACCGGAGAATCTCACGCAGAGCAGCAGGGAACGCAGGGGAACTGCGGTACCATCGGTTGTTCTCTGCTGCGCTTCGTGAGACATGTCCGTTCGGATCTTCATCCCCGAACGAGTCTACTTCGTCCGCGTCACCACCACGGTGAAGGTCTCGGATGGCGTGGTGGTGGTCACCCCCGCGAAGGCGTTCTGGGGCACGGCCAGCCGCAGGTACGCCGCGCCGCCGTTGCGCGACAGGGCGAACGCCTGCGCCACGCCGTTGGCCGGGTGCCGCACGTTCAGGTCGAAGGCGCAGCTGCACCCGTCCTCGGGGCCGTAGTCCAGGCTCGCGAACAACGAGCGGAAGTTCCAGCTGGGGTGCGTGTAGACGGCCGGCACCCCCGCCACCGCGTCGTCGAGGTAGGTGGCGGCGGCCCAGTCGCGGAACCAGGGGCGCGGATCGGTACCCAGCCGGTTGGCCAGGTTGGTCATCCCCGTGTCTTGCGACGCCACCATCGCGTTCCACAGCGCGGGCTCGCTCCCGCCCTTCCGGTCGGCCGCGTAGCGCAGGAAGCTCCAGATCGCGCCGCGGCTGGCCAGCGTGGCGGTGGTCGCGTCCTTGAACGGCCCCGAGGTGTCGGGGCGCATCAGCCAGTGGCGCAGCCGCGAGAAGTTGGGGTCGGCGAACTCGCGGAAGCGGGCCTGCTGCGCCCCCCCGTCGAACACGGCGGCCGCGCCCAGGTTCTGGCCGGGGGCGAACCCCGTGGCGGCGTAGAAGACCCGCTCCTCGGCCACGTGGCTGAGCCCCTCGTTCAGCCACACCTGCTCGAGGTTCGCGCTGGCGGCCAGCCGCCGCGAGGCGTTGATCAGGTGCTGGAACTCGTGCGCGAGCGTGCTGACGGTGACCCGTTCCACGAACGCGGCCGGCCGCACGTTCCCGTTCACCGCGCCGCCCGGGTCGGGCACGAGCATGTAGAACATCTCGCCCACGTTGCTGGTGGGGCACTGCGCCGCCGGCAACAGGTCGCGCGCCTGGAAGAGCCCGCCCACGTACGTGGGTGACCCCGGCGGGGAGAGCGCGTTGACGGCGCGGGTGAAGAACGCGACCACGCGGCCGTTGGAGTCGATGTCGTTCGGGGTGCCGAAGTGCGCCGTGACGGCCGGGTGCACCAGCGTGTCGAAGGTTTCGGCGAAGCTCTCGTACTGCGCCTGGGTGAAGCCGCCCGCTGGGTTGGCGGTGTCTTCCACGATGACGAGGTTGGTTCCCACCGCGCGCACCCGCCCCGTGCGAAGGTTGGGCGACGAACACGACCCGATCTGGACGTTCAGGGTCATCAGCGCGCCCACCGCGGGCACACCGGGGGTGATGGCCCGCCGCACCCGCGAGGGTGCCTCCTCCGGCGCGCCGCGCCGGAGACGCGACACCAGGTCGTTCCCTGCCCTCAGCGTGCGCAGGTGGAAGGCCTCGTCGGGGGCCGGGCCGGCCGACAGCAGGGCGCTCACCCCCGGGGTCCGCACCGGGGTGGGCGGGCCGCTGGCCGGAACGATCCCCGCGCCGGTGAGGGAGAAGGCCAGGTTGCTCAGCCCCAGGTTCACCGGCGTGACGGTGTATTCGCTCTGCGCGCCCGCCGCCCCGGCCAGGCAGAACTGCCCGCCGGCGGCCAGGTACACGCCGCCCACCGCCAGCGAGGGGCACACCTGCAGGGGCACGCTGCCGCTGCGCGTGCCGGCGGTGGCGGTGATGGTGGCGCTCCCCGGCGCCAGGGCGGTCACCTGGCCGGCCGCGTTCACGGTGGCCACGGCGGGGTCGCTGGTGCCCCAGGTCACCGTCTGGCCGGGCACCTCCACGCCCACCGCGGTGCGCACCGTGGCGGAGAGGGTGGCGGTGCCGCCGGCCACCAGCGTGTCGGCGGGCGGGGTGAGTTCCACGTAGCCCTGGGGGAAGGGGACCTCGGCCACCACGTAGAGCTGGAAGGTGAAGGTGACCACCCCCGGGCCCACGCTGATCTGCCAGGTCTTCTCCGACGAGGTCTCGTTCTGGCCCAGGATGCCGTCGCCGCCCAGCAGGGTGCCGGCGTAGCGGAAGAGCTTCTGGTTGCCGCTGGTGAACACGTCGACCGCGTCGTGGTTGAGCACGCTGGCGGTGCCCGCCCCGTTCGTTACGGTGGGCCCGGAGTAGAAGAACACGCGGACGCCCTCGGGGTCGGCCGTGGTGCCGTCCTCGGTGCCCATCGGCTGCGGGATCAGGTTCCCCACCGTTACGTCGAAGGAGAGGACCTGCGTGCCCGCGTCGTAGGTGGCGGGGCCGGAGGTGAGCTCCACGTACTGGTGCTGCCCGCCCACGACGATGTAGCCGCGCGCCGCCGAGGGGAGCGTTCCCCGCCCGCACTTCACCGTGCCGGCGCGGGTGTTCGCGGTGCAGTCCAGCGCCGCCAGCAGCGCGGGGACCCGCGGCGCCGGGGGCGTAGGCTCGGGCACGGCAACGGGGCCGCCCCGGTCGCCGCACGCGGCCAGCAGCGCGAACGCGACGGCGGCGGCGCCCGGAAGGGCGAAGCGGCGGATGAGCGTGTGGATGGACATCGGATCGGGCCGAGACGGTTCGGAAGCGCGGCGCGAAGAGCCGAGGCGCCGCGGACACGGGCGAGGAACAGGCATGCGGAAGTCTGCGAAAAGTGGCGACGCGGACGGCCGGCGTCAACGAAAGCGGCGGGGCGGCCCCCACCCCCGGCTCGCCGAGGCTCGCCACCCCCTCCCCCAAAACGGCCTGGGGGAGGGGGTGCGGGAGTTCATTCGCCGTGGAGAAACGGACATTCTCACGACGAACGCCGGCTCGTTTCACCGCGCTCGGGAGGCGGCGGGAGGGCACGGATGCGTGAGGGATGCGCGCCCGGAGGGCCGGGACGGCGCCGCGCGTGGGCGGAGGCCGAGGGATCGGCTCGATGCCTGGCGCGGCGGTGGCCCGGCGCGGTTGGCAACGGCGGTATCGTTGCCTACCGCGCGCGCAGCCCGGTTCGGCGCCCCAGCGCCAAACACGCCCAAAAACCGCAGTGCGAGCGTACGAAAACCGCGGAGACCTGCGTTCGGGAGTTCCGGAGGAGCTACTGCTCGGGCTTGATCACGCCACGCTCGCGCGCGGCCTGGACGGGGGTGGGGACCTCGTAGTACGGGTCGCCCATCTTCGTGGCCAGGGTGCGGATGCTGTCGCTGAGCAGGTTGTAGCGCGCCACCACCGCGTTGTTGCGCGCCAGCACCTCCTGCCAGTGCGACAGCTTGCGGTTGCGCGACGCGACGTGGTCGTTGTAGCGCGTCAGGTCTGTCCGGTAGCGCTCGTACAGGCCGCTGGGGAGGGCGCCGTCGTGCGCGTAGTCGTCGTAGCGGCGCAGCACCCGCTGCTCTTCTTCCAGCACCTGGTCGTCGGCGCGCAGCGCCGCGCGCATGCTGTCCGACGCTTGGCGCGAGCGCACGATCTCGGCGCCGGCGTCCACCAGCTCGGCGCGCATCCGCCGCACCTGCTCGCGCTCGGGGCCGTACCGCACCCACTTGTACGCCGAGTCGGAGAGCTTGATGCCGATGATCGCCAGCAGCACGAACAGCAGCGGGTGAACGTACTTCATCGCCGTCCGCCTTTCTCGCGCGCCGCTGCGGCCATCCGTGCCTCCGTTCCGGTGGGGTCGGTGAAACCGGCTTGCGCTTGAAAAATGCAGTGCTGGCGCGGTTGGGGCAACCGTTGTGCCTCGCCGCCCGCCCGGATGTTCCATCCACCAGATGTTTGCGTCCGGACGGCACGTATCGTGCATCGCTTACGCGGACCTGTCGGATGCGCTAAATTATTGGCAGAGCGCAACTTGGAAACCAGAGGAGAACGCAGATGCAGCCCACCCGGAGACGTCCGCCGCCCCCCTGGGAACGAGGAACTGGGACACCCCGCCACCCGACGGGCCGCACCACGCGCCGCTTTCCGGCGCTGGACGGGCACGCGGAGGCGCTCGCGCCGGCCGCGCAGCGCTACCGCCGCTCGTACGAGGGCGCCGGTGACAGCCGCGTGAACGAGGGGGTGCGCCTGAACCGCCGCCGCGGCTCGGCCTTCGACCGGTTCCGCAGCAGCCCGCTGCGCCACGGCGTGATGGGGCTGGCCGTGGCCGGCACCGCGGCGCCGCTGGCGGTGGCGCGCTACAACCAGATGCGCGTGGACCCCAAGCACGAGCAGCAGGTGGGGATCATGCCCACGGTGGTGCCGATCAGCGACCAGGCGGTGGGTGCCGCGTGGCGCGCGGCCACCAACCAGGCCGCCGAGACCAAGACCACCGCGCGCGAGACGGTGATCCAGGAGAAGATGGAGCGCTACGCCGACCTGGGGCTCACCCGCGAGCTGGCCGAGAGCATCTACGACCTGGCGCTGCAGGAGGAGATCGACCCCGACGTGGCGTTCGGCCTGGTGCGCACGGAGAGCGAGTTCAAGACGACCGCCACCAGCCACGTGGGCGCCGTGGGCCTCACGCAGCTGATGCCGGCCACCGCCCGCGGGATGCGCAAGGGCACCACCATCGCCGACCTGCGCGACCCGCAGATCAACCTGAGCATCGGCTTCCGCTTCCTGCGGGAGATGATCAACAAGTACGACGGCGACGAGAGCCTGGCGCTGCTGGCGTACAACCGCGGGCCGGGCACCGTGGACCGCGTGCTGAAGCGCGGCGGCGACCCCGACAACGGCTACGCCAAGGCCGTGCTCTCGGGCGAGGGCGTCCACCGCTAACCAACGGCGGCGGAAGCGGGAAGAGGCCGGATCGGCAGCAATGCCGGTCCGGCCTCTCTCGTCCCTGGTCCGGAAGCTCAGTGACTGGGCC
>DASWMA010000493.1:0-1593 GCA_036399995.1 Longimicrobium sp.
CGCCCCGCCGCGGAACCTGCGCCGCCGGCGGATGCGCCGGGTGCGGCGGAAGATCTCGTGGTCGGTGAGCACCCGCAGCGGCGGCTGCGCGTCGGCCAGCACGAACCCGCCGCCCAGCGAGCCGATCCCCAGCTCGGTGTAGCGCGCCACCCGGAACTCGTCGAGCAGCTCCTGCAGGCGCTCGAGCTGCCCCTGGTTGTCGCACAGCACCAGCGACTGCTCGCCCCGCCCGGCCGCGCCCCGCAGCAGCTCGCCCAGCCGCGGCATGTCGCGGTCGATCGGCTCGGGCGGGAGGGCGCGGAAGCGGAAGACCCCGCGCACCGGCTCGCCGCCGGCCTCGTCGATGAACAGCTGCGGGAGCGCCGCCAGCCGTGCCCCCGCCTCGTGGGCGGGAAGGAAGAGCCGCTCGGGCCGCTCGGGGCGGGTGCCGCGCGTGGTCTCGGCGTCGTGCAGCCGCAGCACCTCGCTCCAGGTGCGCTCCAGCTCGGGCCTGGTGGCGCTCCCGGACAGGTGCACCACCACCGTCTCGGGCGGGAGGTAGTCGAGGAGCGACTTGCGCTGGGCCTCGGCCGCCGGCTGCGCGGCGGCCATGGCGTGCGACGGGGTGCCGCCCCCCTCGGCCGCCGGGCGCAGGTCCACCGGCAGCAGCTCCAGCCCGGCGACGGCGCGCACCGAGAGCTGGGTGAGGATGTCGAAGAAGCGGATCGACTCGATCTCGTCGCCCAGGAACTCGATCCGCGCCGGCTCGGGTGCGCCGAAGCCGAACACGTCCACGATCCCGCCGCGCAGCGCGAACTGCCCCACCTCTTCCACGGTCGGCACGCGCTCGAACCCCATTCCCTCCAGCGTCTCGGCCAGCTCGCCCAGGCGGATCGTCTGCCCCGTGTTCAGCGGCAGCCGCAGGTCGTCGAGCCCCTGCACGGCGGGCGACAGCTCCTGCATGGCGCGCGGCGTGGTGACCAGCAGCGCGGCGCGGCCGCTGAGCAGCGCCTCCAGCGCCTCCACGCGGGTGCCGCCGATCTCCAGGTGCGGCTCGGCTTCCTCGTAGGGAAGCGACTCGCGCTGGGGGTACAGGTGCACGGCCCCCTCGCCCAGCAGCGCCTCGAGGTCGGCGGCGGCCTGCTCGGCGTCTTCGGGGTTGGTGGCCACCAGCACCCACAGGCGCTCGCGGCGCGCGCGGTGAAGCGCGGCGGCAAGCACCAGCGGTGCCGAGCCCGCAAGGCCCGCGGCGATCACGCGCTCGCCCGCGCGCGGAAGCGCGTCGGCCAGCTCGCGGAACGCCGGGACGGTGCGGAACGAGTCGATCAGCAGCGGGTGCGGCACAGCCCTTCCGAACGGGGGGGCCCTTGAACGCACGAACGCCCGCAGCCCTGCGCGGGCGGCGGGTCGCGCGCCGGCGCACCGCGGGTGCGCCGGGGTCGCGGGAACAAACCCGAAAGGTACCGCCGTGGGGCGGGGGGCGTCAACGGGAGATCGGTACGAATGTGCGGAGTGCCGGAGTGCGAAGGTGCGAAGGTGCGAAGGTGCGAAGGTGCGAAGGTGCGAAGGTGCGAAGGTGCGAAGGTGCGAAGGTGCGAAGGTGCGAAGGTGCGA
>DASWMA010000494.1:0-9584 GCA_036399995.1 Longimicrobium sp.
CGACGCGTGGAACAACGTGACCTTCGCCGCCGCCGAGGTGGAGCGGCCGCAGCGCAACCTGCCGCTGGCGCTGGCTCTGGGCACGGGGGGCGTGACGCTGCTGTACCTGCTGGCGAACGTGGCCTACCTCTCCACCCTCAAGCTGTCGCAGATCCAGAACGCCCCGCAGGACCGGGTGGGCACGCTGGTGATGGAGCAGATGTTCGGGCCCGTGGGCGCGTACCTGATGGCGGGGGCGATCCTGATCTCGACCTTCGGGTGCATCAACGGGCTGATCCTGGCCGGGGCGCGGGTCTACTACGCGATGGCGCGCGACGGCGTGTTCTTCGAGAAGGCGGGGCAGATCTCGCCGAAGACGCACGTGCCGGTGTGGGCGCTGGGGGTGCAGGGGGTGTGGACGGGGTTCCTGACGCTGACCGGGAGCTACGGGCAGCTGCTCGACTACGTGATCTTCGCGGCGCTGGTGTTCTACGTGGCCACGATGATCGCCCTGTTCGCGCTGCGCCGGAAGCGCCCCGACATGGAGCGGCCGTACAAGGCGTTCGGCTACCCGATCATCCCCGCGCTGTACATGCTGGCCGCGCTGGGGATCGCGCTGATCCTGCTGGTGGCCAAGCCGCAGTATTCCTTCGCGGGGCTGTTCATCGTGGTGCTGGGGATCCCCGTGTACTACGTGTGGCGCGCGCAGCGGCGGCCGGAGCGGGTGGCGGAGTCGTAGCGGCCCAGGACGGGGCGCCCACGCGGCTCTCCGTCGATCGAGGATCATCGAAGGGCGCCCGTCGTGGAGACGGGCGCCCTTCGTATGGGCGGAGATCGCTCCGGGCGATTGAAATCGCTGCAACGACTACACGAAGTCCGCCTTCGCGGACTACGGCCGCGCGTTCACGACGCGGCGGACGTGCGCGGGGCGAGCTTCGCTGTCGTGGGGTTCGGTCGCGCCTGTGGTGGCGCTTTGCGAGGATCGCGGCGTGCAGTCCGCGAAGGCGGACTTCTCGACGTTTCAGCCGCCGGTTTCAACCGGCGGTGTGGAGGTGGCCGAACCGCTCCGGCCGCGTAAGGGATGCGCGCCCGGAGGGCCGGGACGGCGCCGCGCCCGCGGTGATCCCGAGGGAGCGGTGCGAGGCGTGGCGCGGCGGTGGCCCGGCGCCGTTGGCAACGGCGGTATCGTTGCCTACGGCGCGCGCAGCCCGGTTCGGCGCCCCGGCGCCGAACACGCCCGAGCCGTCCGGCTGGAATTCGTCCAATCACTGATCAAACGAATCCGGCCGGCCACACCTTGAGACGCGCACCCGCGGCGGGTTAAGTTACGAATTCGCCCGACCCTGAAGCCTTTGCCCTGACGGATACATGCGTTCCGACGAGATCCGCGCCGCGTTCCTGGACTACTTCGCACGCAACGGCCACGAGGTGCGTCCGTCGTCGTCCCTCGTCCCGGCCGACGACCCGACGCTGCTGTTCACCAACGCGGGGATGGTGCAGTTCAAGCGGGTGTTCCTGGGGGCGGAAGACCCCGGGTTCCGTCGCGCGGCCACCAGCCAGAAGTGCGTGCGCGCCGGCGGCAAGCACAACGACCTCGAGAACGTGGGCTACACGGCCCGGCACCACACGTTCTTCGAGATGCTGGGCAACTTCTCGTTCGGCGACTACTTCAAGCGCGACGCCATCCGCTTCGCCTGGGAGCTGCTGATCGACGTGTTCGGGATGCCGAAGGATCGCCTGTGGGTGACGGTGCACTACACCGACGACGAGGCGATCGCGCTGTGGACGGAGATCAGCGGGCTCCCCGAGGCGCGCATCTTCAAGCTGGGCGACAAGGACAACTTCTGGCAGATGGCCGACACGGGCCCCTGCGGCCCGTGCAGCGAGATCCACTTCGACATGCGCGCCGAGGGGAAGCGCGGGACCGACGTGTCGCTGGAAGAGTTCGTGGAGGCGAGCGACGCCGGCGAGTTCCTGGAGATCTGGAACCTGGTGTTCATGCAGTACGACCGCGACGTGGACGGGAAGCTCACCCCGCTCCCGGCGCCGTCGATCGACACCGGCTCGGGGCTGGAGCGCGTCACGTCGGTTCTGCAGGGTGTCGATTCGAACTACAAGACCGACGTGTTCACCGACATCATCGCCCGCGCCGAGGAGGTCGTCGGCGTTCCGTACGTGTACGAGAGCGAGGCGGGGGTGAGCTACCGCGTGCTCGCCGACCACGCGCGGGCGACGGCGTTCCTGCTGGCGGACGGCGTCTTCCCGTCGAACGAAGGGCGCGGCTACGTGCTGCGCCGCATCCTCCGCCGGGCGGTGCGCCACGCCTGGCTGATGGGGCGCCGCGAGCCCACGCTGGCCGAGGTGGTGGAAGCGGTGATCGACCGCATGGGCGTGGCCTATCCCGAGCTGCTGGCCCGCCGCGCGTACATCGTGCGAAACACGCGGGCAGAGGAGGAGCGCTTCCTGGCCACCATCGAGGGCGGGCTGCGCCGCTTCGACGTGCTGGCGCCCGAGGGCGGGAGCGGGACGATCGCCGGGAAGGACGTGTTCATGCTCTACGACACCTTCGGCTTCCCCGTGGACCTGACGGAGCTGATGGCGGCGGAGCGCGGCTACACGGTGGACCTGGAGGGGTTCGAGACCGAGCTCGACGCGCAGCGCCGCCGCAGCCGCGCGGACCGCGCGGCCAGCGGGATCGGGGTGGGCGCCGACGCCATCGCCGACGGGTGGGAGCTGGTGGGTGACGCGGCCGGCGCCGAGCAGGAGTTCGCCGCCTACCGCGCCACCGCGCTGGAGACCGACATCCTGGCCTGGCGCTGGATGGATGACGGGCGGCTGGGGCTGCAGCTGCGCGAAAACCCGTTCTACGCCGAGAGCGGCGGGCAGATCAGCGACAGCGGCCGGGTGCACGGCGACCGCTGGTCGATGCGCGTGAACGAGGTGCGCAAGGTGGGCGGGCGGATCGCGGTGATCGGCCCGGTGGAGGGCGACTTCGAGGCCGGCCACGTGCGCGCCGAGGTGGAGGAGCCCACCCGCCGCGACACCGAGCGCAACCACACGGCCACGCACCTGCTGCACGCCGCGCTCCGCACCGTGCTGGGCGAGCACGTGCACCAGATGGGCTCGCTGGTGGCGCCCGAGCGGCTGCGCTTCGACTTCTCGCACAGCGGGCCGCTGAGCCCCGACGAGATCGGCCGGGTGGAAGAGATCGTGAACCGCGAGATCTGGCGCAACGAGCCGGTGCAGACGCAGGTGATGGCGCTGGACGACGCCAAGCAGCGCGGCGCGAGGGCGCTGTTCGGCGAGAAGTACGGCGACCAGGTGCGGGTGGTGGAGATCCCCGGGTTCAGCCTGGAGCTTTGCGGCGGCACCCACGTGCGCACCACGGGGCAGATCGGCCTGTTCCGCATCGTGAGCGAGAACGGCGTGGCGGGCGGCGTGCGGCGGATCGAGGCGGTGACCGGCCCCGGCGCCTACGAGCTGTCGCTGCGCGCCGAGCGCACGCTGCGCGAGGCGGCGGGCGCGCTGAAGACGCGCGAGGAGAACTTCCTGCCGCGGCTGCAGCAGGTGCTGGAGCAGAACCGCGAGCTGCAGAAGCAGCTCGAGCGGGCGCGCACGCAGGGCGGGGGAGACGTCGTCAGCCGGCTGGTGGACGAGGCGCAGACGGTGGACGGCGCGCGGGTGATCGCGTCGGCCGTGGAGGCCGACGGCGCCGACGACCTGCGCTCGATCGGCGACCGGCTGCGCGAGCGGCTGGGAAGCGGGATCGCGGTGATCTCGGGCGGCGGCGAGCGGCCGATGCTGCTGGCGGTGGTGACCGACGACATGATCACCCGCGGCATCCGCGCCGACGCGGTGATCCGCGAGGTGGCGGCGCTGGCGGGCGGCCGCGGCGGCGGCAAGCCGCACATGGCGCAGGCCGGCGTGGGCGAGCCCGGCCGCATCCCCGAGGCGCTGGGGAAGGTGATGGAGATCGTGCGGCCGATGCTGGCGAAGTAGGTACAGGGTGCGGGGTGCGGGAGTGCGGGGTATCAAGTACGGGAGTGCCGAGGGCTGGGTGTGAGGGTGTCCTCGGCATCGCGCCCTCTCCGGCCGCCTGAGGGCGTCCACCTCTCCCGTACCGGGAGAGGTTGCGGGGCCCGCACCCCGGCGTTTCGGAACGTTCGTGCGCGCCACAGGCTGCAGGTCACGTCATCGCTCGCGTGCCACCCTCTCCCGGTACGGGAGAGGGTCGCGCTCTAAGGCGCGGGGAGAGGGCGCGATGCCGCGGGAACGCACCCGCCCTGGTGATCGCACCCTCGAGGTCCCGGTCGATCGATGGAATCCGTAGTGAAAGGCTTGAGTGAGCTTCGACGAGACGAGCGCGGCGGCGGTGTGGCTGCGGGGGCACGCGGTCGATGCGCCGCCTGCCCTGATGAACGAGATGCTGGGCGCGCTCCCCACCGAGGCGTCGGATTCCGTGGCCGACGCGCTGCTCACGCACGCCCTGCAGGCCCAGGCCGAGGCCGACCCCGACGGGCTCGACGCGTTCGACCGACGCTGGGGCGCCGCCGGCGCGCTGGCGCTGCTCACGCCCGACAACCACCGCGCCTGACCGTGCGCCCGAGGGACGTACGCCGCCCGCGCCGAGGTGCTTCGGCGCGGGCGTTTGCTATCACATGGGCTGGATGATGATGTACGGGAATGTCATCGCGCCTCGCGCGGAGGTGCGCGGATGAGCGCGGCGCCGGGCGCGTTCCGCGTGATGGCGGCGGACCTGCGCGGGCTGCCGCGCGAGGCGTGGGTGCTCTACGCCGGTACGTTCATCAACCGCTTCGGGTCGTTCGTCCTCACCTTCATGGTGCTGGTGCTGGTGCGCCGCGGCTTCTCGCCGGCCGAGGCGGGGCTCGCCGCGTCGGCCTACGGCATCGGCGGGCTGGCGGCGGGGATGGTGGGCGGGTACCTGGCCGACCGCATCGGCCGGCGGCGCACCATCGTGCTGTCGATGTTCTCGTCCTCCGCGGTGCTGGTGGGGCTGTGGCAGGCGCAGGGGCTGGCCCTGACCATCGTCCTGGCCGCGCTGGCGGGGATGACGGCGGAGATGTACCGCCCCGCCAGCGCCGCGCTGCTGGCCGACCTCACGCCGCCGGGGCGCCGCGTCGCCACCTTCGCCATGTACCGCGTGGCGGTGAACCTGGGCTACGCGATGGGCCCCGCCGCCGCCGGCTTCTTCGCCGCCGACTACCCGGGCGTCGTGTTCCTGGGCGACGCGGTGACGTCGCTGCTGTACGGCATCCTGGTTCTCTTTGCCATCCCGAAGAGCGCGGACGACGTGGCGAGGCGGCCCCGCGCCATCGTCGCCGCCGACGTGCCGCGCGGATCGCTGCTGCGGCGGATGGTGGCCGATCATCCGTTCCTGGTGGTGCTGGCGGCGTCGCTGCTGGCGCACGTGGTCTACCACCAGGACTTCGCCGCGCTCCCGCTGGAGGTGCAGGCGCGCGGCCTGCCCACGCACGCCTACGGGCTGATGATGTCGCTGAACGGCCTCATCTGCCTGCTGCTGGAGCTTCCCGTCGCCTCCGTCACCTCGCGGCTGCCGCCGTGGATCCCCATGTGCTTCGGCATTGCCCTGATGGGCGTGGGGCTGGGGATGACCGGCCTGGCGCCGGGGTTCGCGGCGCTGATGGCCACGGTGGTGGTGTGGACGCTGGGCGAGATCGTGTGGTCGCCCGTGGCCAGCGCCTACGTGGCCGACCTTGCGCCGCGCGAGGTGCAGGGGCGCTACCAGGCCGTGTTCGGCCTCACCAGCGCCGCGGGGATGGTGATCGCCCCCGCGTACGGACCCGCGCTGTACGCCTACAGCCCGGGCGGGCTGTGGGCCTCGTGCGCGGTGCTGGGGCTCTGCGGCGCGGTGCTCTGCTCCACGCTGCGGCGCCCCCGCCGCTACGTGGAAGCCGCGACGGTGTCCTGACGACGGGAGGATGGATGACGATCGGCCGAATGCTGCGCGGCGGGGTGATGATCCTGGCCGCGGCACTGTGCGCCTGCGGGTCCGGCGATTCCAGCGGCAGGGCGGGGGATGGAGACACCACCGCCGCGCCGGCTCCCGCTCCGCCGGCGGCCGCTCCGGTCTCCGCGGATACGTCGGGGAACACCGCGGCGGCCGCGTGGGTGCTGCGGGCCGACGGCGTGGGCCCGCTGCGCGTGGGGATGACGGTGGACGAGGCGAACCGCGCGGTGGAAGGCGGGCTCGATCGCACCGCCGGCCTGGACGAGTGCGACTACGTGCGCCCGAAGAACGGGCCCGCCGGCGTGATGCTGATGGTGGTGGACGGCCGCGTCGCCCGCGCCGACGTGGACAGCGTGCTGGTGGCCACCTCCCAGGGCGTGCGGCTGGGCGACGCCGAGAGCCGCGTGCGCGGGGTGTATCCCGGAGCGCGGGTGGAGCCGCACAAGTACGTGGACGGCCACTACATCATCGCCCTCCTCAACGCCCCGGCCGACACGCTGCACCGCCTCGTCTTCGAGACCGACGGCAAGGTGGTCACCCGGATGCGCGGCGGGGTGTACCCGCCGGTCGAGTATGTGGAAGGCTGCTCGTGACGCAGGAAGGCTCCTGAATACGAATATGTGCCCGAACCTCGAGAGGGTCCGGGCGCTTCACCATCGATCCAGTCATCACCTGCGGGCTACGACGCGCGGCGCAACTCCTCTTCCACCGCGGCGGGAATCTCGATTTCGCGGAAGAGTGCTCGCGGGTACAGGTAGTCCTCTCCGGTTTCGTCGATCACGCGAAGGTGGTCGAGTGCTTCCGCTTCCCTGTCCGGAAGCACCTGGTACAGCTTCCGGGCTTCCAGGGAGGCGGGATACCCGTTGTTGCTGACACAGACGGCGAATCGTGCCGGGGCGTCTTGCGAATTCATCGGATCAACCCAGGATGTGCTTGATCTTGAACTCTCTCTTGCCGATTCCGGTCGCTTCGTACCAGTGGATTTCGGCCGAGCGAATTTTGCCGTTTCCCAGTTCAACGGTAGCGACGCCCTTCCGCTTGCGCCAGCGTCCGTCTCCGTACTGCTGGCGCAAACGCGCCAGCACGCGAATACCCAGACCGGCTGCGATCGTCTGTGGCTCTTTGATTTCACCGATGATCTTGAATTGCATTGCTGGCGTCGCAACGGCATTTTCATCGCGCTCTCCCGCCGGAAGTTCAAAAGAGTACGTAGAGATCACCTGAAAGGCAACGTGCCGGACGACCTGATCACGGCGCTCCAGCAGGCCCGCATGGCCGAGAAGGAGCACGCGCTGTTCTACCGCGCGCTCGCCGCCGCCGCCGAGGAGCGCGGCGACGCGGCGCTCAGCGAGCGCTTCAACGAGCTGCACGCCGACGAGCAGCACCACCTGTCGCGCCTGACCGCGCGCCTGCTGGAGCTGGGCGCCACGCCCGACGACCTGTCGCCCACCGTCGAGGCGGTCGGCCTCGATCGATGGGAAGACGCCGCGCGCGGGCGCGAAGAGGCGGAGGTGAGCCGGTACGAGGCACTGCTGGGCGCGGGCACGGCGGACGCGCAGACGGAGGCGCTGCTGCGCGAGATTCTCGACACGGAGCGGCACCACGCCGCGGAGCTGGGGGGCAAGTGGACGCCGGCCTGAACCTGGGACTGAACGGGAAGCGCGCCGTGGTGAGCGGCGCCTCGCGCGGGGTGGGGCGCGCCACCGCGCTGATGCTGGCGCGCGCCGGCTGCGACGTGGGCGTGGGCTACCTGAGCCGCGAGAGCGACGCGAACGCCGTGGCCGACGAGGTCCGCCGCCTGGGGCGCAGGGCCTACGCGCAGGCGGGCGACATCTCCACCCCCTGGGGCGCCGAGCTGCTGTTCGAGCGCGCGCTGGTGGAGTTCGGCGGCATCGACGTCTTCGTGGGGAACGCGGGGATCTGGATCCCCGACGACGTGGCGGTGGCCGACATGACCGACGAGCAGTGGGCGCAGACGGTGCGCGCCAACCTCGAGTCGGTCTTCTACACCGTGCGCCTGGCCGCGCGCTTCGTGGCGCCCAACGGCCGCATCGTGCTGGTCTCGTCCACCGCCGGGCAGCGCGGCGAGGCCTTCCACGCCGACTACGCGGCGACGAAGGGGGCGATGATCTCCATCACCAAGTCGGTGGCGGTGGAGCTGGCGCCGCGCGGGATCACGGTCAACTGCGTGGCGCCGGGGTGGATCGACACCGAGATGGTGGAGAAGCCGATGAGCGCCGGGCGCACGCGCATCGAGGCGTCGATCCCGCTGGGCCGCATCGCCAGCGCCGACGACGTGGCGGGGCCCATCGTCTTCCTCTGCTCGCAGCTGGGCCGCCACGTGACCGGCGAGGTGCTGAACGTGAACGGGGGGAGCGTGCTCTGTGGCTGACGCGCTCCCCCGCGTGCTGCTGCTGGCCACCGGCGGCACCATCTCCATGCGCCGCGACGCCCAGGCCGGCGGCGCGGTGCCGCAGCTCACCGGGCGCGAGATCATGGAGTCGGTGCCCGGGATTGACCGGGTGGCAGAGCTGGAGGTGCGCGAGTTCGGGCGCTTCCCCGGCCCGCACATGACCATCGAGCGGATGTGGGAGCTGCGCGCCGCCATCCTCGAGGCGCTGTCGCACGGGGTGGACGGGGTGGTGGTGACCCACGGCACCGACACCGTGGAAGAGACGGCGTACCTGCTCGACCGCTCGCTCCCCGCCGAGGTGCCGGTGGTGATCACCGGGGCCATGCGCAACGCCTCGGAGCTGTCGTGGGACGGCCCGGCCAACCTGATGGCCGCGGTGGAGGTGGCCGCCAGCCCCGAGGCGCGCGGGCGCGGCACCATGGTGGTGATGGACGAGGAGATCGTGCAGGGGGGCGAGGTGGTCAAGACGCACACCGAGCAGGCCGGCACCTTCCGCTCGCCCAACTGGGGGCCGCTGGGGATCACCGACCAGGGGCGCGCGCTGTTCTACCGCGAAAGCCGCCGCAAGCCCACGCTGGCCCCGCAGCAGCCGGTGACCCCGGTGGACCTGATCAAGATCGTGGCCGGCGCCGACTCGCGGCTGGTGGACGCCAGCCTCGACAGCGGCGCCCACGGCGTGGTGCTCGAGGCGATGGGGCGGGGGAACGTGCCCCCTGCCGTGCTCCCCGGTGTGCGCCGCTGGATGGATGCGGGGAAGCCGGTGATCGTGGCCACGCGCTCCTCCCGCGGGCGCGTGCTCGACACCTACGCCTACGAGGGGGGCGGCCACCAGCTGCGCGAGATGGGGTGCATCTTCGCCGACCACCTCACCGGGCAGCAGGCGCGCATCGAGCTGATGCTGGCGCTGGGCGTGTACGGCGACGACGTGCGCCGCGTGCGCGAGACGGTGGAGGCGGGGCGCTACGAAGCGTGACGTGAGCGAGCCAGGCGCTGGCCGTGGCACGGAGCAGGAGAAGGGCGGTAACGACGAACGATACGGTTGAATACCGGTTCATCGCAGAGTTAGTTGCAGCAGATCTCCTGCCCGCTCGCACCGATCTCATCGACGAGTGGCTGCAGGCCGCGCTCGCGCTGAGTATCGAAATTTTTTGGGAGAGACCCCTCGCTCCTTCGGCAATCGCGAAAGGCTCGGCTGTCTGAACG
>DASWMA010000495.1:0-14992 GCA_036399995.1 Longimicrobium sp.
GCGCGGCCCGCACGACACGCTGGGCCGTGCCGCCGCCGCCGCGCGCGAGGTGTTCGGCGCGGGGCTGGGCTCCGCCGTCGCGGTCGGGATCTCCGTGGCGGGGCAGGTGGGGCCGCGAGGGGTGCTTCTCGGCGCGCCCAACCTGCCCGGATGGCCGGGGAGCGACATCCGCCGCATCGCCACGTCGGCGTTCGGAATCCCCGCGCGGGTGGTGAACGACGTGCGCGCCGCCACCTGGGGCGAGTGGCGGCTGGGGGCGGGGCGCGGCGTGCGCGACCTGGTGGTCGTGTTCCTGGGCACCGGCGTGGGCGGCGGCGCGGTGCTGGGTGGCGAGCTGCTGCAGGGCGCGGGCGGGATCGGCGGCGAGTTCGGCCATCTCACCGTGGTCGTGGGTGGACGACAATGCACCTGCGGCAACACGGGGTGCCTGGAGGCCTACTGCGGCGGATGGGCGATCGAACAGCGCGCCCGCGAGGCCGCGCTGGCCGACCCCGCCGCGGGCGCCACGCTGCTGCGCCATGCCGGCGGCGCCGACGCGGTGACGCCCAGGGCGATCGCCGCCGCGCTGGCGGAGGGCGACCCGCTGGCGCGGCGGGTGATCGACGAGACGGCGGAGGTGCTGGGCGCCGGGGTGGTGGGCCTGGTGAACGCGCTCAACCCGCGGCGGGTGATCATGGGCGGCGGCATCCTGGACGGCTTCCCGGAGCTGATGGAGCGCGCCGCCGCCGCCGTCCGCGAGCGCGCCCTTCCCGCCGCGCGCGGGGTGGAGTTCGCCCGCGCCGGCCTGCGCGACGACGCGCCGGCGCTGGGCGCGGCGGACCTGGCGCTCGCGCGGCTGCGTGGGCGCGGGGCGTGACGGATCGAGTGCCCGGAGCGGATGAGGCGCGGCCGCCCGCCGAATACGCGGACGGCCGCGCGGGGCGATCTACCGCGATGCGGGCGGCACCAGGCCGTTCAGGCGGTAGTAGATGACGAGCTGCCCGTAGTGCTCGCTGTTGTGCTGCAGGTACGAGGTCACGTGCTCGGCCAGCGCGTCGGGGTCGGCGCTCGCCTCGATGGCCGCAGCCGCGGCGCCGAAGCTGTCGCGCAGCGCGGCGATGATCCGCGGCTTGTCGGCGAACTCCGCCGCGGGGAGCTCGTTGGCCGCGCCGTCGGGGCTCTCGCCGCGCAGGGTGGCGGCCAGGTACTGGTTCCAGAACGCCACGTGGCGCAGCTGCTGGGCGGCGGTGCGCACCTCGGGCGCGGGGGTGAACGCGTAGTGCTGGGCGGGGAGCTCGTCGGCCAGTTGCACGACCTTGTCGGCCGTCTCGCTCCAGCGCGCGGCCAGCACGTTCCTGCTCGCGGTGTCGATCTCGATGCTCACGGCGTCGCTCTCCAGTCAGGTGTGGTTCGGGTGGTTGACTGGATGGAAGATCGGCTGCCGGCGCGCCTGCGGCTTTCAGCTTTTTGCGCACTTTCACCAGTCGGAGACACCCCGGCAGGTCGTCCTTCGGGCCCCGTCCACCGGCGGCTGAAGCCGCAGCAACAACGACGAAAAGCCTCGCAGACTGCGCGAGGCTTCGACTGAAAGAATCTCACGCAGAGCAGCAGAGAAGCAGAGGGGACTGGTTGTTCTCTGCTTCTCTGCTGCTCTGCGTGAGACATGTCCTTCGCAATCGACGTGAAACGATATCACAAGAGGGATGAGCCGTGTCCATGCAAGTGTTTGCACGGACGCGGCTTGTCGCGCTTCCCGTGATCCGCCGTTCAGGCCGGTGTGGCTGACGGCGTGCCGCGCGCGACCTGCGTGGGGGTGACGCCGAAGTGGCGGCGGAAGGCGGTGGTGAAGTGGCTGTGGCTCGAGAAGCCAAGGTCCAACGCCAGCGCCGAAAGGGTGCGCTCGCCCTGGTCGAGCCGGTGGAGCGCCAGGGTGAGACGAAGCCGGAGAAGGTACTGGTGCAGCGGCGTCCCCAGCACCTCGCGGAAGGTGCGCGTGAGGTGGAAGGGAGAGCTGTGCACCTGTCGCGCGATGGCCGCCAGCGTGTGCGGCCGGCCGGGCGCCGCGGCCAGCACCTCGCGGGCGTGCTCCACCAGCGCACGCCGCTGCCGTGCGGTCCCGTCTCGCCGCAGCGGGGGGTGCGCGCCGTGCGCCCGGTGGCCGTCATGGATCAGCCGCGCGAGCAGTGCCAGCGCCTCTTCTTCCACTTCCAGGCCGTGCGCCGCGCCGCCGCCCAGCAGCGCGCGGCGGATGGCGCGCAGGCGCAGCCATCCCTCGGCACCCACCGGGGCACGGGGGAACGCGAAGGGCGCCCCGGGCACGTCGCCGGCGGCGGGGTGGAAGGCGCGGGCCACCTCCAGCACCGCGTCGGGCGCGAGCTCCATCGAGGTGCACTCGTCGCCGCCGTCGGCGGGGTGGCTCACGCGGTACGGGGCGCCGCGGTTCAGCAGCACGGCGTGCACCGGCTCGGCCACCACCTGCTCGCGCCGCCCGGCCTGGTGGTGCATCACGAACACGCCGCGCCGCACGAAGATCACGCGGTGCCCGCCCGCCTGCTCCTCGGCGCCGCGCGGCGAGGCGTGGTGGCGGCAGACCACGTCGGTCACCGTCACCAGCGATCCGCCGAACAGCCTGCTCGCCTGCAGAAGCGACATGCGGGACCCGTGGCCGTGGTCTGAAGGAATCCGGAACGGAGACGTCGATCGTACATAAGCCCGCGCCACCGCGCTTTCACATTCTTGCGCGCCGCGGGGCGAATGCCAAGGCTTCGGCCGGGAGATCGTCCACCGACCGAACGGCGTCGCGGCCGCGGCTCCGCACCGGTATCAAGATGTCGCGCTCGCGCACCGAGATCGCCCTGCGCGAGCCTCGACTGCCGGGTGCGCTCGTAAACGCCACGATGCGTGAGGGATGCGCGCCCGGAGGGCCGGGACGCCGCCGCGCCCGACGGACGCCCGAGGGATCGGCCGGAGGGCTGGCGCGGCGGTGGCCCGGCGCGGTTGGCAACGGCGGTATCGTTGCCTACCGCGCGCGCAGCCCGGCCCGGAGCGTAGCGGAGGGACACGCCCACACCCCGCCGTCTTTCCCGTCCGGCACCCGGCAAATGCCCAGCCGACGCAATAGGTCGCCGAAATCGCCGACAGGGTACGCGCCCGGCGCGGTGTCTGCATGACACTGTCGCAGTGTGTCGCGGCGTGTCATAGTCGCCCCATCCGGCGCGTTTACCTGAACGGCCGCGCCCGGGGAGCGTACCGGCGCGCCGATCCCCCCCTCCACCGCCACCCTCGGAAAGCCCATCGCATGAAGATGCTGACCTGCGCGGCCGCGCTGCTGTCCGCCACCCTCCTGGCGGGGTGCGACCCCGGCGGCGGAGGCACGCCGGCCCAGCCCACCCCCGGCGTGCTGACGGTGAAGCTGGCGGCGCCCGTGCTGGGCGACCGCGCGCTGGTGATCGCCATCACCGGCCCCGGCGAGGTGAGCGCCGTGCAGCCGGCGGTGGCGGGCTACGTGACCTACGTCCGCACGCAGGGCGCGGCCACGCGGGTGGCGGTGTTCGGCACCATCGAGGCGGGGCCGGTGCTGCGCTTCAGCGTGCCCGACACGCGGCAGCAGTACCAGGCCGCCGTGGTGGACGCGGCCGACGGCAACAACACGGCGCGCACCAACATGGCGGCGTACCAGCTCGAAATTTTGCGGTGAGGGGGATGAAAATGAACCGATTCCCGATCCGCCGCCGCGCCGCCCTGGCCGTGGCCGCCGTGGGGCTGGCCGCCTGGGCCGCGGCCCCCGCCCAGGTGACGGGCGAGACGCGCACCGGCTGGCTGCACGTGGTGTGGGAGACGCACGGCGTGGAGAACGAGCTGGTGAAGGTGGGGCTGTACCTGGTGGACGAGACGGGCGGCGCCACCGAGCTGACCGCCACCCCCGAAGAGCTTGCGCCCCACGGCGGCGTGCTGAAGCTGAACGGCCGCCGCATGACGGTGACCGGCGACCTGGCCACCGCCCGCGAGCCGCGCGGCACCCCCACGCTGCGCGTGCGCTCGCTCACCCCGCGGCAGGGCCCCCTCCCCGCGCTGGTGGGCGCGGTGGAAGGGCCCCGCGCCTACGTCACCCTGGTCTGCCGCTTCCCCGACCACCCCATCGAGCTCAAGGGCGTGGAGACGCTGCGCACCTGGATGGGGAGCGCGTACCCGGGGATGGACCACTTCTGGCGCGAGAACAGCGAGAACCGCGTGAACATCGAGTCGGCGTTCGCCGGGCCGTTCGTGCTGCCGCAGCCCTCGGCGGCCTACCGCGTGGACGGGAAGACCAGCCTGGGCGCGCTGCTGCAGGACTGCACCCGCGCCGCCGACCCCACCGTCGACTTCTCGCGGTATTCCGGGATCAACATCCAGTTCAACAACGACCTGTGGGGCGCATCGTGGGGTGGCGGGTGGACGATGAGCCTGGACGGCCAGACGCGCCGCTGGGCCACCACCTGGATGGCCAACTGGGCCACCAACGCCACCTACGCCCACGAGGTCGGCCACTCGCTGGGGCTGCCGCACTCGTCGGGGCCGTACACCGCGGTGTACGACAGCCGGTGGGACGTGATGAGCGGCGGCGGCAGCAACGACGCCGCGGTGGGCACGCGCGTGCCCACGCACACCATCGCCTTCCACAAGGACCTGCTGGGGTGGATCCCGGCCGGCCGCCGGTACGTGACCGGCCCCGGTACCTCCGCCACCATCGACCTGGTGCGCGACGCGCTTCCCGGGGCGCAGGGCTACCAGGTGGCCATCATCCCCATCGGCAGCAGCGGCAACAACTTCGTGACGGTGGAGGCGCGGCGCTTCGCGGGGTACGACGCGCAGGGGCGCCTTCCCGGCGAGGCGGTGGTGATGCACCAGGTGAACATGAGCGACCCGGAATCGCCGGCGCGGGTGGTGGACCCCGACCGCAACGGCAACCCCAACGACGCGGGCGCCATGTGGGTGCCGGGCGAGACCTGGACCGACCCGACGCTGGGCGTGTCGGTGCGGGTGATCTCGGCCACGGCCGACGGCTTCCGGGTGGAGATCAGCACCGCCGGCACCATCCGCATCGCCACCGACTCGGTGCTGCCCGGCGCCACCATCGGCGCCGACTACTCGGCCCAGCTCACGACGACGGGCGCGGGGCAGGGGGCGGCGTGGGCGCTGTTGTCGGGCGCGCTGCCGGTGGGGCTCACGCTGTCGGGCACCGGGCAGATCACGGGCGTTCCGGGGCAGGCGGGGGTGTTCCGCTTCGGCGTGCGGGTGACGGACTCGAGCGGCTTCGGCGCCAAGGAGATGCGGATCGACGTCGGCAGGCTGCACCTGGCGCAGGAGCCGGTGCTCGAGGCGCTGCTGGGGAACGGCACCCTCACCCCCGAGCACCAGCGCTACCTCGACTCGCTGGGCAACCGCAACGGCCGCCTGGACGTGGGCGACCTGCGCGCCTGGCTGATCGACCAGGGGATGCCCACGGGGGGATGATCGAATGACGTGATCCGCCTGCGGGGCAGGGAACCGCAACAGCAGGTTTCACACGGAGGGAACGGAGGAAACGGAGAAACTGCGCTGAAGTTCTCCGTTTACTCCGTTCCCTCCGTTCCCTCCGTGTGACTCCCAGGAGCATCGCGGCGTGCACGAGGCCAGGTCTCGAAGCACGGACGGGGACACCATTCTCAACCGCCGAAACATTATGTGATCGGGAGCATTCCCGACATCGTGCGATCCCCACGGTATGCCGCCGTGTGCGAAACGATGCTCCCGGAAGCCGCCATTCATCCCCGGCTGCGAGCAGTTCAGCCTGCCTCGAACCCGCGACGGAACTCCACGGGGTGAACGGGGTTCACCGTGCGGGCTGGCGGCCCTCGCGGGCCGGTGCTAATCTCTTAGCCCTCAATCCACAAGCAAAACCCTACTCCCGAAAGGCGCTCCGCATGAAACGCCTCGTCGTGCCGCTCCTTCTGCTGGCCGCTCCGCTGGCGGCGCAGGAGGTGAGCATCCCCCACACCACCTTCACGCTCGCCAACGGGCTGAAGGTGATCGTGGCCGAAGACCATTCCACGCCCGTGGCGGCGGTGAACATCTGGTACAAGGTGGGCTCGGGGTACGAGCGCCCCGGCCGCACCGGCTTCGCCCACCTGTTCGAGCACGTGATGTTCATGGGCAGCCGCAACGTGCCCACCGGCACGTTCGACCAGCTGCTGGAGGGCGCCGGCGCGTCGAACAACGGCAGCACCACCACCGACCGCACCAACTACTACGAGATCCTCCCCAGCAACGCCGTTCCGCTGGCGCTGTGGCTGGAGGCCGACCGCATGGGCACCCTGCTCGACTCGCTGAGCCAGACCAAGCTCGACACGCAGCGCGACGTGGTGAAGAACGAGCGCCGCCAGCGCTACGAGAACCAGCCGTACGGGCTGATGTGGGAAACCGCCTACGCGGCGCTGTACCCCGCCGGGCACCCGTACCACTGGACCACCATCGGCTCGATGGCCGACCTGTCGGCCGCCAGCCTCGAAGACGTGAAGCAGTTCTTCCGCAGCTACTACACGCCGAACAACGCCGTGCTGACGGTGGCCGGCGACGTGCGCACGGCCGACGTGCGCCGCTGGGTGGAGCAGTACTTCGGCTGGATCCCGCGCGGGCCCGCCGTGACCCGCCCGCAGGTGCCGGTGCCGCCGATCCCGGCCACGCGCTACATCGTGAAGGAAGACCGCGTCACCCTGCCGCAGCTCAGCATGATCTGGCGCACCGGCCCGCGCTTCGGCCGCGACGAGGCGGCGCTGAACGCGCTGGCGCAGATCCTGACCGGCGGCAAGAGCTCGCGCCTGTACAAGCGGCTGGTGTACGAGCGCCAGGTGGCGCAGAGCACCAGCGCCTTCAACGACCCGAACCTCCTCTCGGGCGACTTCTGGATCACCATCCGCGGCAAGCCCGGCACCCAGCTCGACTCGCTGGAGCAGGCGGTGCTCGAAGAGGTGCAGCGCCTGGCCGCCGCGCCCCCCAGCGCCGAAGAGCTGCAGCGCGTGGTGAACGGGATCGAGACGCAGTTCGTGAGCAGCCTGGAGACGGTGCAGAACAAGGCCGACCAGCTCAACGACTACGACTACTTCGCCGGCGACCCGGGCTACGCCGCCCGCGACCTGGCCCGCTACCGCGCCCTGACCCCCGCCGACATCCAGCGGGTGGCGCGCGAGTACCTGCAGGGGAAGAACCACATCGTGATGAGCTTCGTTCCGCAGGGGAAGCCGGAGCTCGCAGCCACGGAGAACCGCTGATGAACCGCACCAGAGCCGCAGCGCTGGGCGCACTTCTGGCCGCGGTCCCCGCGGCCGGCGCCGCGCAGACGAACTACCCCACCACCCCGCCGCAGCTGGGGCCCGCCCCGGCGGTGAACCCGCCCGTGCCGGTGCAGCGCACCCTGGCCAACGGGATGAAGGTGCTGTACGTGCGCCAGCCCGAGCTGCCGGTGGTGAGCGCCTCGCTGGTGATCCGCGGCGCCGGGAGCACGCAGGACCCGGCGCAGCTGCCGGGGCTGGCCAGCTTCACCGCCGGGATGCTCGACGAGGGCGCCGCGGGGAAGAACGCGCTGCAGATCGCCGACCAGCTCGACCTGCTGGGCGCCAACCTGGGCACCAGCGCCGCGTGGGACGCCACGTACGTGAACCTGTACGTGCTGAAGAAGAACTTCGCCCCGGCGCTGGGGGTGATGGCCGACGAGGTGCTGCGCCCCGACTTTCCCGCCAACGAGGTGCAGCGGGTGCGCGACGAGCGGGTGACCAACCTGACCCGCGCCCGCGACGAGCCGGGGGCGATCGCCGCCAACGCCTTCCAGAGCCTGGTGTTCGGCGCGCAGCACCCCTACGGCCGCTTCGCCACGGTGGAGGCCACGCGCACGCTCGACCGCGCCCGGGTGGAGGCCTTCCACCACGCGGCGTACCGCCCCGAGAACGCCACGCTGATCCTGGTGGGCGACGTGGACCCGTCGCTGCACGCGCAGGTGGAGCAGGCGTTCGGCGCGTGGCGGCCGATGGGCGCCGCGCCGACCATGGAGGGGAGCCTGGCCGACCCGCAGATCGGCTCCACCACCATCTACCTGGTGGACAAGCCGGGCGCGGCGCAGAGCGAGATCCGCATCGGCCACCCGGGGGTGCGGCGCAACACGCCCGACTACTTCGCGCTGCAGGTGCTGAACACGCTGCTGGGCGGCTCGTTCACCAGCCGGCTGAACAGCAACCTGCGCGAGACGCGCGGCTGGACGTACGGCGCGGGCTCGGGCTTCGCCATGCGCCAGGCGGCGGGGCCGTTCACCGCGCAGGCCGCGATCGTGACCGCCAAGACCGACAGCGCGCTGGTGGAGTTCTTCAAGGAGCTCAACCGCATCCGCACCGAGCCGATCGGGAACGACGAGCTGGAGAAGGCCAAGCGCTACGTGGCGCTGGGCTTCCCGCAGGACTTCGAGACCACCCGCGACGTGAGCGCCCGGCTCAGCGAGCTGGTGACCTACGGGATCGAGCCGTCGTACTTCGGCAGCTACGTGCCCGGCATCATGGGCGTGACCGCGGCCGACGTGCGCCGCGTGGCCAACCAGTACGTCCGCCCCGGCAACGCGGTCGTCGTGGTGGTGGGCGACCGCGCGCAGGTGGAGGCGGGGATCCGCGCCCTGAACATCGGGCCGGTGCAGGTGAAGGACGTGAGCGAGTTCGTCCGCTAAGAGGGGACAGGGGACAGGGAACAGGGGACAGCCCCCTGTCTCCGCCGTGAGCGAGGGGCCCGGGAGCGCATCCCGGGCCCCTGTCGTTGTCGGCTTCTACCGAAATCTCACGCAGAGCAGCAGAGAAGCAGAGGAAACGCGTTGTTCTCTGCTGCTCTGCTGCTCTGCGTGACCCCACAAGGAACTCGCGGCCGTGTGCGGGGCTGGCCCAGGCGCGCGCATGCGGAAGGTGACGGAGTGGGAAATCGGCGCCGTGGCGCCTTGACGGTCCCCCGCGCGGCGGCCTATTCTACCGCTCCCGCGAACACAACCCGGAAGCCGACGGAGATGTACGAAGACAGCCTCGACGGAAGCAACCTGATGATCCTGTCGGGCCGCGCCAACCGGCCCCTGGCCGCACGCGTGGCGGGGATCCTGGGGTGCGAGCTGGGGGGCGTGACCATCGAGAACTTCGCCGACGGCGAGATCTTCGTACGCATCGACGAGAACGTGCGCGGGCGCGACCTGTTCATCATCCAGAGCACCTGCCCGCCCTCCGACAACATCCTGGAGCTGCTGCTGCTGCTCGACGCCGCGCACCGCGCCAGCGCCGCGCGGGTCACCGCGGTGATCCCCTACTTCGGCTACGCCCGGCAGGACCGCAAGGACCAGCCGCGCGTGGCCATCGGCGCCAAGCTGATGGCCAACATGATCGTGGCCGCCGGCGCGCAGCGCGTGCTCAGCATCGACTTCCACCAGCACCAGCTGCAGGGCTTCTTCGACATCCCGGTCGACCACCTGTACGCCGCCCCGGTGATCACCCGCTACTTCCGCGACAAGCAGCTCGAAAACCTGGTGGTGGTGTCGCCCGACGTGGGGAGCGCCAAGATGGCCCGTGGCTTCGCCAAGCGGCTGGGCGGCACCATGGGGATCATCGACAAGCGCCGCCCCGCCGCCAACGTGAGCGAGGTGATGCACGTGATCGGCGAGGTGGAGGGGAAGGACTGCATCCTTTCCGACGACATGATCGACACCGGCGGCACGCTGGCCCAGGCCGCCCGCGCGCTGAAGGAGCGCGGCGCCCGCAACGTGTACGCCTGCGCCACCCACGCGCTGCTCAGCGGCCCCGCGGTGCAGCGCTTGCGTGACGCGCCCTTCACCGAGATCGTGGTGACCGACACCATCCCGGTGCCGCAGGAGAAACAGTGGCCGGGGCTCACGGTGCTGGGCACCGACGAGCTGCTGGCCAAGGCCGTGCGCTACACGCACGTGAACGAATCGGTCAGCTCGCTGTTCGAAGCGGTCTGATCCGCTCCAGGCCCGGCGCGCTTCATGCCGCCGGGCCTTTCATTCTCTTTGGATAAGAAACCAACGGAGGTTGTGACGATGGCAAAATCCACGCTCCACGCCACGCGCCGCGAAGGCGGCGGCAAGGGAGTCGCACGCAAGCTGCGCGGCGGCGGCCGGGTGCCCGCCGTGCTGTACGGCCACGGCGACCGCACCGAGAGCCTGGCCGTGGACGCCCACGAGCTGGAGCTGCTGCTGCACCACGTGAACCCCGAGAACACGCTGATCGGGCTGGAGATCGACGGCGGCACCCGCGCCGACGTGCTGATCCGCGAGATCCAGCGCCACCCGTGGCGCCCCGAGGTGCAGCACGTGGACTTCCTCCTGGTGCACAGCGACGAGACGCTCAAGCTCGACATCCCCGTGCGCCTGATCGGCACCCCGGCGGGCGTGCGCGACGAGGGCGGCGTGCTCGACCAGGTGCTGTACGACCTTCACGTGGAGTGCCTGCCGGGGAACATCCCCGAGGCGGCCGAGGTGGACATCTCGGGGCTCGCGATCGGCGAGAGCGTGCGCGTGGCCGACATCTCCATCCCCAACGTGACGATCCTGATGGACGGCGAGCTGCCGGTGGCCAGCGTGCTGGCGCCGCGGGTGGCCGAGGCCGGCGTGGACACCGAGGCCGACGCCGTGGCCGAGCCCGAGGTTCTGCGCGGCGGCGCCAAGGGCGGCGACGAGGCATAACACCCTCTCCGCCGTCCCCTGACGGAATTCTGTACGACTTCGCGGGCGGTTCTCTGGCGGCAGGGGAGCCGCCCGCGCTTCATCATGCCCATCCGGCGCTCCCGCCGTTCATCCACCACGATCGATCCCCTCGCTCTGCCGGAGGGTGGAAGAGGGCGGCGGATGAGCCCACCTCCCCCGGCGTGATTCGCCGAGCTTTGCCTCAACCCTGACGACAACGATCATGCGCCCGTTCGCTTCGATCTTCGCCGCGGCACTGGCCGCCCTGTGCGCCACCGCCGCGCACGCCCAGCCGACCCTCACCTTCGGAGGCATCTCGTGGGAGGGGGGGATCGAGGGCGCGTCGCAGCGGCTGCGGGCGCAGGGGTACCGTTTCGTGGGCGCGGACAGCACGAACCCGAACCACCTGGAGTGGAGCTTCACCAACGGCCGCACCGGCGACTCGGTGATGGTGATGTTCGCGCCTGCCGGGCTCCGGAGCATCTGGTGGCACGGAGGTTCGCTCCCCGAGGCGCGGGCCCTGGAGGCGTACCGGGTGCGCCATGCGGCGCTGACGGCATCGCACGGGCCGGGGAGCGCGGGTGTGAGCCAGCCGTCGTGGAGCTGGAAGGCGGCCGACAGGAGCTGGGTTCTGCTGTCCAGCCGGAACGGACGGCTGCAGGAAACGTATTTCAGCCCGCACCTCGACCGGATCTCCGCCGAGAGCGCGAGCCCGCGGATCGTGCGGGCCAACCCGCAACGCGGCGCCGGGTGGTACGCCGGCCGGGTGAACGCCGCCACCTGGCGCCCGATCCACGTGGCCGACTCGCTCGCCGTGAGCTGGGACTCGGCGGGCGCCACCACCCTGGTGCAGCGCCTGGTGACCGCGCGCGTGCGGTGGGACTGGCGCGACGTGCACGTGGTGAGCGCCAACCCTCCCTTCGACGCCGAGGAGCGGGAGGTGAGGCTGGACTGCAGGGATCGCAAGCGCCAGGACCTCGACATCCGGTACTACAGGAACGGCGAGATGGTGTACCAGGTGCCGCTGAGCGGCAACGGCCCGATGTCCACGGGGCCGGCCGGCCCCGAATGGGAGCGCATCGTCCGCGCGCTCTGCCGGCTGGTGGAGCCGGGGAGCAGGTGAACCCCCGGCTTCTGCCCGTCGAGCGCCCTCCTTCACCCTGACGAGCTGATCATGCGACCTGTCGGTTCGATCGTTGCCGCCGCGCTCGCCGCGCTCTGCGCCGGCCCGGCCGCCGCACAGACGCCGATCCGCTTCGGCGGGTTCCCGGTGCCATGGGGGCTGCGGGTGGACGAGGGCTCGGCGCGGATCTCGTGGACGGCGAACTACACCCTGCAGCGGGTGGAAACCACCGGGCGCACGCTCCGGGCGAGCTTCGTGAAGGAGGGGGGCGCCGCGCGCGCGGTGTTCACGGCCAACGGGCTGGCCGAGATCGAGGTGGACCTGGAAGACCTGGGAGAGGCCGACGAGGTGTTCCGCATCCGGCGGGAGCGCTGGTCGGAGCACTTCGGGCCGGGCGCGCCCGGCCCGCAGCCGAACAGCTGGCGCTGGACCGGCGCCGACGGCGCGTGGTTGGTCCTTTCGGTGCGCGGCAAGCGGGTGTACGAGCACTTCGCGGGGCCGACGGCGGTGCGCGACACGTCTCGCCCGGCCACGGCGGGCGCCACGCCCGAGTCGCTGGCGCGCGAGGGAAGGCGCTGGCTGGCCGCGCGGCGCGACACGCTGCGCTGGCGGCCGCTGGGCGTCACCGACACCACGGCCGTGGTGTGGGACTCGGCCTCGACCGTGGTGGTGATGGACCGCGACCAGAAGAAGGTCACGGCCACCATCCGCTGGGAGTTCCGCGACCCCAAGCGGTGGGAGACGCTGGGCCCGTTCACCGCGTTCGAGCTGCGGGCGGAGTACGCCTGCGGGTGGACGCCGGCGTCGGTGCCGTTCCCCGACGTGAAGCGGTTCGCCTGGTACAACGGCACGGCCGAAGCCAACCCTCCGCCCCGGCGCCCGCCGTGGTGGGCGGTGGTGGCGGCTGGCGGGGCGAACGTGGGTCATACGCTCTGTCAGCGCGCGGGCATGCGGTGAGCGCCGCGGCGGCGTGGCACGCGGGGCGCGTGTGGGAGCGCGTGCGGGGACTGTTTCGAACCGAACGGGAAGGGGAGGATGGCGGCGTGGCGGCGTTGAAGGTGATCGTGGGGCTGGGCAACCCGGGGCGCGAGTACGCGCTGACGCGGCACAACGTGGGGTGGTGGCTGCTGGACGAGATCGCGGATCGCTGGGGCCTCGGCCGCTTCCGCGCCGACAAGCAGGCGGCGACGGCCACCGGTCGCGTTGAGCCATGGGCGGTGCGGCTGGTGAAGCCCATCACCTACATGAACCGCAGCGGCAGCGCGTTGCTGCCGTACAAGCGGATGAACGCCATCGACATCACCAAGGACCTCCTCGTCCTGGTCGACGACGTGGCGCTGGAGCCGGGGAAGATCCGCTTTCGCCCCAGCGGCAGCCCGGGCGGCCACAACGGGCTCAAGTCGGTGGAGCAGGCGCTGGCGACGAAGGACTATCCGCGCCTGCGCATCGGTGTGGGCGCCAAGCCGCCGCAGTGGGACCTGGCCGACTGGGTGCTCTCGCCCATGCCCAAGCGCGACCAGGAGCTGGTGCGCGAGCGCTTCGACGACTGCATCGACGGCATCAAGGTGTGGATGGAGCAGGGGATCGAGCCGGCGATGAACAAGTTCAACGGGTAGGTCTCTCGCCTCGAACGCCCGGTCCGCCGGCCTCCTCCGTGATGCAGTCCACCGGGGCCGGGCGTGGGGAATTTGCGAGTAAACTCGCGGCTACAACGGCACGCGGTCCGCCTTCGCGGACTTCACGGACGCACGATTCGGGATTTCTCCCTCGCCCGCGGTTTCCTCCACATCCCCGGCTCACATGCGACTGGACCGGCGCCCGATGGCGTGGGCGCTGCTGGGCACGTCGATCTCCCTCCTGCTGCTTCCCGTGCTGCTGCGCCGCGTGGGGGCGTCGTCGGCGTGGCGGGCGGCGTCGTGCATGCCGGACCACTGCTTCTGCGAGCGGATTCGCGACGGGGTGATGCGGCAGCCGGCGAACACGTGGTCGTCGCTGGCCTTCGTGGCGGCCGGCTTCTGGATCCTGGGCAGCGATGGAGGGACGCGGGGCGGGACGCCGTCGCTCCGGCCGGTGCATCGCATCCTGCTGGGGATCGCGGTGCTCCTGATCGGCTTCGGAAGCGCCTTCTACCACGCCACGTTGAGCTTCGCCGGGCAGTTCTTCGACGTGTTCGGGATGTACCTGCTGGCGGTGTTCATCGTCCTCTACGCCTGGGCGCGGCTGCGGCCGATGAAGGATGGGGCGGTGATCGCGCTGTACGCCGGGATCAACGCCGCGCTCGCGGCGCTCCTCCTCTGGCTCCCCGTGGCTCGACGGTATGCGTTCGGCGCGCTGATCCTGGCCGGTCTGGCGCTGGAGATGGCGGCGCGTCGGAGACGCCCGTTCGCGATGGACGCGCGCTGGCTCGCGGCGGCGGTGCTGGTGCTGGCGGCCGGCTTCGCGGCGTGGACGCTAGACATCACGCGTCTTGTCTGCGCGCCCGGGAGCGTGCTGCAGGGGCACGCGCTGTGGCACGTCGCGGGTGCGGCCGCCTCGCTCCTCCTCTTCCGCTACTACGCCTCTGCCGCGGCGGACGGCCTCGCGGGGCGCAACGGCACGCGAAGCGCGTTACGTTCAGGGATCGATTTCCCGAGCGATCCGCCTTCCGTCTGATCGAGGCTTTCACCCCGCATGCCGTTTCGTCGCGCACAGGTCGCATCCGCCCTTCTGATCCCCTTCGTCCTCGCCGCTGCGCCAGCGTGCGGCCGCGGCGATGAATCCGCGCCCGCCGTTCCGCCCGCCCCCGCGGCGGCGGAAGTGGTGGCGGAGAGGCCGCGGGTCGCTGAGCGAGCGGCGGCGGCCGACACCCTGCCGCCGCGCGGGATCGACGTGTCGCACTGGCAGGGGCGGGTCGACTGGCGCGCGGTGGAAGAGGCGGGGATCGGGTTCGCCTTCCTGAAGGCGACGGAGGGGACCACGTTCGTCGATCCCACCTTCCGCGGGCACTGGGCGGCGCTGGGGGAGACGCGGATCCTGCGCGGCGCCTATCACCGCTTCCGCCCCGGGCGCGACGCAACGGCGCAGGCGGAGCATTTCCTGACCGTGGTCAGTTTGCGTCCGGGTGACCTGCCGCCGGTGCTGGACGTCGGCGAGACGGACGGTATCAGCGGCGAGCGGGT
>DASWMA010000496.1:0-2092 GCA_036399995.1 Longimicrobium sp.
CCGCACCTTCGTGAACGAAGAGCCCCTCGCGCCCCACCAGGAGCGCGAGATGCGCCCCGGCGACACCGTGCGCATGGGGAACACCGTCCTCCGCCTTTCCCGCGTGGACTAGCCCCCGTGGTCGCCGACACCCTGCTCAACTACGTCCTCCGCGGCGTCTACCTCCTCTTCGGCGTGGGCGCCGTGCTGGCCATCATCCGCTGGCTGGTGGCCGCCACCCGCGAGCGCCGCGAACAGTGGGCGCAGCGGATCGCGCTGGCGATGGTCCTCCTCGCCCTCCTCTACGCCTTCGGGCACGCGCGGCTGCTCTGGAATCGGGAGGAGATCGAGGCCGGGCGGATGAAGTACGCCCGCTTCGGCGACCCGCGGCTGGCCGAGCAGAACCGCGCCGAGGTGCGCGGCTGGATCCTCGACTGCAGCGGCCGCGACGACCGCGCCCTGGCCCGCTACGCCGTGCGCGAGGGCGAGGTGAGCCGCATCCACCCGCTGGGCGAGGCCGGCGCCAACCTGGTGGGCGGCGGCGACAGCGCCGAGGTGCGCGACTACACGGTGGAGCGCCTGTTCGCCAGGCGCCTGCGCCAGCCGCTGCGCTTCGCCGAGCGCGGCGAGCTGCACCCCGCCGGCACCGACCTGCAGCTCACCCTGTGCGCCCCCGCCACGCTGGAGGCGCACCGGCTCCTCGACGGCACCGGGGTGGACGGCTCGATCGTCGTGCAGGACGTGCGCAACGGCGCGCTGATCGCCTACGCCGCCACCGGCACCGCCAGCCAGGCGCCGTACGGGATCAAGCGCTACGCCCTTCCCGGCTCGGTGTTCAAGCTGGCCATCAGCGCGCTCTGGTGGGACGCGGGGCTGGGCGACGTGCGCATGCCCTGCCCCAGCGAGATCAAGGTGTCGGAGCGGGCGCCCGCCATCCGCAACTTCGAGAGCCACGCCTACCCCTCGCTCGAGGTGCCGCGCGAGATGCTGGTGGTCTCGTGCAACACGCAGTCGATCATGATGGGGCTGCAGATGCGCCAGCGGCTGGGCGAAGAGGCGTTCGTGGACGGGCTCAAGCGGATGGGCTTCGCCGTCTATACCGACAAGCGCCCGCAGACCCCGCTCGACTTCTGGAATAGCGGCAACGAGCAGTGGACGCGCCGCATGTCGCCGCCGCCCAACCGGGTGAAGGTGCTGGAGCGCTTCAACGCCTTCGAGTGGGCGCAGATGTCGATGGGCCAGGGGCCGGTGGACGTGACCCCGATCGGCGTCTCCCGCTTCGTCAGCGCCATCGGCAACGGCGGGGTGATGCTCCCGGTCACCCTCGAGGCCGACCGGCTCGACGACCTCCCCGAGGGACGGCCGATCATGAAGCCGCAGACCTCGCTCAAGCTGCAGCAGGCCATGCTCGAGGTGGTGGAGCGCGGCACCGGCGTGCGCGCCAAGCCGATCCTGCAGGGCACCGGGTGGAACATGGGGGGGAAGACGGGGACGGCCGACGTGCGCCGCGGCCAGGTGCCCGACGGCTGGTTCGCCGGGCTGATGTTCGGCCCCGACGGGCGGGCGCGCTACAGCGTGGTGGTCTATCTCAAGAACGGCGGGCAGGGCGGGCGCAGCGCGGCGCCGCTGGCGGCCATGATGACGCGGTGGATGGCGCAGCAGCAGGCCGCCGAGGCGCGGCAGCAGGCGCAGGACTCGGCGGCGAAGGCCGCGCCGCAGGCTGGGACCCCGGCCGCGCGGAGGCGGTGATGGCGCTGGGCGACCTCTTCCGCCGCCGCGGCCGCGCCAGCGCGCCTGCGGCCGCCGGGCCGGTGGGCGTGGCCATCGACATCAAGGCCCACAACGTTCCCGGCGCCGAGCGCAGCGGGCGCGTGTTCCCCGGCCCGCTCTGGTGGGGGCTCCTCCTGGGCGTGGTGTTCTACGTCCTGGCGCACGCCTCCATCATCATCGGCGTGTGGCCGGTGCACGGGACCAGCCCCGGCGCGGGCGGGATCCTCTTCCGCGACGCGCTGGCGCTGGTGGCGTGGGGGCTGGTGCTCCTGCTGCTGCGCAAGGCGCACTACCGCGGCGCCTGGGCCATCGTGGTGATGCCGGTGATCGTGTTCTGCCTGAG
>DASWMA010000497.1:0-2074 GCA_036399995.1 Longimicrobium sp.
CTGGCCTCGGCGCTCCGGACACTGTCGCAGCGGCACGGCACCACGCTCTTCATGACGCTGCTCGCCGGATGGGCCACCGTGCTCTCCCGCCTGTCGGGGCAGGACGACGTGGTGGTCGGCACCCCGAGCGCCAACCGCGGCCGGAGCGAGATCGAGGGTCTGATCGGCTTCTTCGTCAACATGCTGCCGGTGCGTGTGGACCTTTCCGGCGCGCCGACGGTGGCGGAGGCGCTGGGGCGGGTGAAGGCGCGCGCGCTGGAGGCGCAAGCCAACCAGGACATCCCCTTCGAGCAGGTGGTGGAGCTGGTGCAGCCGGCGCGGAGCCTGGCGCACACCCCGCTCTTCCAGGTGATGTTCGCCTGGCAGAACGCGCCGGAGGAAAGCCTGGCGCTGCCGGGGCTGGCACTGGACCCGCTGGACCCGCTGGACCCGGCGGGTTCCGGGGGCTCGCCGCCCCGGGTGGGCGCGAAGTTCGACCTCTCGCTGGCGCTCTGGGAGGATGGCGGGCGGATCGAGGGGGGGGTGGAGTACGCCACCGCCCTGTTCGAGCGGGAGACGGTGGAGCGGTACGTCGGCTACCTGCGCCGCGTGCTGGAAGGGATGGCCGCGGACGACTCGACGCCGGTCGACCGGCTGGAGCTGCTCTCCGCGGCCGAGCGGCGCCGGGTGGTGGAGGAGTGGAACGCCACCGGCGCCGCGCTCCCCGCCGGCGCGTGCGTCCACGAGCTCTTCGAAGCCCGGGTGGAGCGGACGCCCGGCGCGGCCGCGCTCGTCTTCGAAGGCGAGACCCTGAGCTACGCGGAGCTGAACGCGCGGGCCAACCGGCTGGCCTGCCACCTCCGCTCGCTCGGCGTCGGTCCCGAGGCGCGGGTGGGGATCTGCGCGGAGCCGGGCCTGGAGATGGTGGTGGGGGTGCTGGGGGTGCTCAAGGCGGGCGGCGGCTACGTGCCGCTCGATCCGGGCTACCCGGCGGAGCGCCTCGCGTACGTGCTGGCCGACAGCGCCCCGGCGGTGGTGCTCGCGCAGGCGCATCTGCGTGATCGTGTCACGAGCGCGAACGTCCCGGTGGTCGATCTGGCCGCAGCGGCGCCGGCGTGGGCTTCGCTCCCCGCGGCCAACCCGGGGCGCGGCGGGCTCACGCCGGACCACCTGGCGTACGTGATCTACACCTCGGGCTCCACCGGCCGTCCCATGGGTGTGCGCGTGCCGCATGGGAGCGTTGGTGCCACGCTGGCCGTGGCGGGTGACGCGTTCGGGCTCGGCGCCGGCGACCGTGTGCCCTCGCTCGCCTCCTTCGCCTTCGACATCTGGCTGTTCGAGACGCTCCTCCCCCTCCTGGGCGGCGGCACCGTGCGGCTGGTTCCGCGCGAGCGGGTGCCCGACGTGCCGCGGCTGGTGGAGGACCTGGCCGGGTGCACCGCGCTGCACGCGGTGCCGGCGCTGATGCGCCGCATCGTGGAGGAGGTCCGCGCCCGGCCGGGCGGCGTCCTCCCCGAGCTGCGCCACGCCTTCGTGGGCGGCGACGCGGTCGCGCCCGACCTGCTGGAGGAGATGCGTAGCGTCTTCCCGGCGGCGGAGATCCACGTCCTCTACGGCCCCACCGAGGCGGCGATCATCTGCGCTGCGCACCGGCTGGGCGGCGACGCGGCGGCGCGGCAGATGGTGGGGCGGCCGCTGGGGAACGCCGCGCTCTACGTGGTGGAGCGCGAGGGGATGGTGGCGCCGGTGGGTGTCGCCGGGGAGCTGTGCCTGGGCGGCGCCAGCGTGGCGCGCGACTACCTGGGGCGGCCGGGGCTGACGGCCGAGCGCTTCGTCCCCGACCCCTTCTCGGCCGAGCCCGGCGCGCGGCTCTACCGCACCGGCGACCGGGTGCGGTGGGTGGAAGTGCGAGAGTCCGAACGTGCGAACGTGCGAAAGTCTTCCGCGGGCGGCGACGATTCGCGCGAGGCTGATTCCACTCTCGCACTCTCGCACTCTCGCACTTTCGCACTGGAGTTCCTGGGGCGGACCGACCACCAGGTGAAGGTGCGCGGGTTCCGCATCGAGCCGGGCGAGATCGAGGCGCGGCTGCTGG
>DASWMA010000498.1:0-6484 GCA_036399995.1 Longimicrobium sp.
CCGGCGCTCTGCGGAAGCACGAGGTGGACGCGGTGTGCGGCCCCATGCTGGGCGGCGCGTTCCTGGCGCAGCTCGTGGCGCACGCGCTGGGCGTGGACTTCCTCTTCACCGAACGCGTGGCACCGTCCGACGGGGCCGGGCTGTACGCGGTGCGCTACCCCCTGCCGCGGGCGCTGGCCGGCCGCGTGGGCGGCAAGCGCGTGGCCATCGTGGACGACGTGATGAGCGCGGGCTCGGCGCTGCGGGGGACGCACGCGGAGCTGCAGTCGCACGGCGCCACGGTCGCCGCCGCCGGGGCGCTGCTGGTGCTGGGGACGGCGGGCGCGGCGTACTTCGCGGGGCAGGGGATCGCCGTCGAAGCGGTCGCGCGGGACGAGTATCCACTGTGGCTGCCGGAGAGCTGCCCGCTCTGCGCGTCGGGCGTGCCTCTGGAGGCGGTGTCGTGAACACGCCGCGCGAGCGAAGCGAAGCAGCGTTCGAAGCGCTCCGCGCGCGCTACCTTGCCTTCGCCCGGAACGAGGCGAAGGGCGTTTCACCGCTGTACGAGGAACTGGCCGTCGCGGGGTCGGAAGGGCTGCTCGCCTTCGTGTCGTCGCTCCCCGGCCCCAAGCAGCAGCCGAACCTCGTCTTCGCCGCCGTACGCCACCTGTACGGCACTCCCGCAGACGCGCGTCACTTCGCCGGGCTGGTGGAGCGCAACCCGGAGCCGATCCGGCGCCTGATCCTGGCGCGCAGCACGCAGACGAACGAGCCCGGCCGCTGCGCCGTCCTCATTCCCGCGCTCGCCCTCCTTCCCCAGCCGCTCGCCCTGCTCGAGGTCGGCGCGGCTGCCGGGCTGTGCCTTCTGCCCGACTGGTACGGATACGACTACGGCCGCAAGCAGCTTCGGCCCAGGCACTCCGGCGCGCATCCCGCGCCCGTCTTCCCCTGCCGGGCCAGCGAGGCGACGCCGATCCCCGACGAGATCCCGGAGATCGCCTGGCGCGCGGGGCTCGACCTGAACCCCGTGAACGTGGCCGACCCGGAGGAGGCCGCGTGGCTGGAGACGCTGGTGTGGCCCGGCAACGAGGCGCGCGCCGAGCGGCTTCGTGCCGCGCTCCACATCGCCCGCGAGCGTCCGGTGCCGGTCGCGACGGGTGATCTGCTCACCGACGTTTCCGCGCTCGCAGCCACCGCACCGGCCGGCGCAACGCTCGTCATCTTCCACTCGGCCGTGCTCGCGTACGTGAGCCCGGAAGTCGGGGAGCGATTCGCGGCCCTGGTCCGGGATCTCGGTGCCGTCTGGATCAGCAACGAGTCGCCCCGCGTGCTTCCGGCGGTCGCGGCGAAGCTGCGCGAGCCGCCGCGGAAAGACCAGTTCCTGCTGGCCGTGGATGGCCGGCCGGTTGCGGCGGCGGGGCCGCACGGACAGTCGATCGACTGGTTCGACGGCTCCTTCGCCGAACCAGGATGAGCGCTGCCGGTCCGGGTTTCGGCGGGGCGCGGCGTAGTTCGCTGAGCAGGGCGTCCCGGGTCGATGCGGTCGCCAGCGACGAGTACCCGCTCTGGCTGCCGGAATCGTGTCTGCTCTGCGCGTCCGGCGTGCCGCTGGAGGATGTGAACGCACCAGCGGCATGAATCTCCGCTCCCGCGTTCGCCGGATCGCTCTCTAATACCGAATTCAGCGTTTGATTGTGCATTCGCACGACACCGCCCCCCGTCATCCTGAGCGCGACCACGCTGCACCCGCGGCGTGTTGCAAGGGCCGCAGCGCGAAGGATCTATACCATCGGATGCGCTACGACTGGGGATTTCGCGCAAGCCGGCGATAGATCCTTCGGCCTGCGGCCACCGGCTCATGCCGCGACGCACGGTGGTCGGCCCTCAGGATGACGGTGGAAGAGATGGGTGCAGAATGCACAGTCAATCATCGCGTTCGGTATAACGCAGACGTCTCGTCGCACATCCTGCGCGACACGTCATCCGCGCTCAGGTCGTCAGCCGGTAGCCGGGCCGTCGATCCATCGATCAGAACGCTCGTCGCATCCCACCGTTCCACGCCAGAGGTCGAATGAGGACCCCCACGCCCTGGCAGCCCTCTCCTTCCATCACCCCGCCCGCCGTTGCCCTCCCGCGCGTGCGGCACGCGTCCGTGGGCAGCATCATCCACCGCGTCGCCCTGGTGGCGGTGTTCGTCTCCGTGGGCGCCGCGTACGCTACGCACCAGGGTGTGCTCGGCTGGCATCTGCCCGGGCCGCCGGTGTGGTTCTACGCGGCGGCGGCTTCGGCCGGAGGGGTCGTGTTCTTCCTGGCGGCCATGCTCTTCGGCAACGAGGCGGTCAACGGAGGCCCCCCTCCGGCGGGTGAAGACGCCAGGCCGCTCGTTCTGTACCTGCGTCCCTTCGACGTGGACCTGCGGGTGCTGCAGCTGCTGGTGGGCGGGTCGTGCGGCATGTTCGTCTGGCTCGCCACGGTGAGGCTCGGCGCGGTGAGCCTGGTGTTCTGGCCTCTCGCCCTCCTTCCCCTCGTCGCGAACCTCGCTGTCGAGCAGCGGCTTCACCACGAGCTGATCCCCTTCGGGCGGCTGGTTGCGTTCGGGGAGCCGAAGAGGCGGCTGCAGCCGGTGGGTGCCTGGCGGCAACACTACGGCGAAGAGTGGAAGCGCGAGATCGTGCGGTACCTGTCCGACGCGGCGCTGGTGATCGTGCGGCCGGGCACCACCGACAGCATCGCCTTGGAGCTGGACGAGGTGCTGGAACGGGTCCCGGCCGATCGGCTCCTGTTCGTGCTCCGCTTCCGTGGCGGAAAGGCGAAGCGGCAGAGCGCCTGGGATGAGCTCCGTCCACGGGTGAAGAGATCGCGGCTGGCCGTGGACCTCCCGGAAAGCCCGGGCGCCGCGCGGTACCTGGTGATCGACGCCGAAGGGACGCCTCGCCTGGTGGACGCGCGCGACTACCGCGACACCGTGCTCCGCTTCTTTTTCCGGGGAGAGCTGAGCCGCGACGATCTGCGCCCCGTGCTCCAGATCCTCGGGATCGACCTTCCGCCCCCGCCGTCGGACCGGGCCAGCCACCTGAGCCGCCTGTACCTGCGGTGCTGCGTCTACATCTTCGACTCGGTGCTCGTGCTGGCCCTGTGGGTCGCGCAGATGTTCGCGCAGAACTACGTGCTGACTCAACTGGCCAGGCTCTGACGCGCGGGTCCCGCCGTCTCCATCGGCGGCCCGGGGCCACTCCGCGAGTGCCAGCCGGCGCTCACCGCCGCGGCTTCGCGCGCGCGGTGACCCGAGCCACCAGCGGGTCGCCAAGCTATGCCAAACAGTCGTATTTGCTGCCATCATGTGTTTGATTGAGGTATCCCCACCCATCTCCCCCGCTGTGAGGCCGTGATGAAGAAGCTGATGCTGGAGTCGCTGGAAGTCACCTCGTTCGAGACCTCTGCGGCGGGATCGCCGGCGCGCGGAACGGTCGAGGGACAGAGCGTCGTGCCCACTCCGCCGTCCGTGATCGAGCACGAATGCTACCCTACCGATGCCCGGATGGACTGCACCTACGGCTGTTCGATGGACACCGGGTGCGCCGACGGCTGCGGGTTCACCGAGGGCCCCGACTGCGCCTGACCGGGGGCGGCTGATCTCAGGCTGCCCAGGTGCCACGGCAAGACGTTTCTCGACGATGCGGCGCCGGCCGCATCATCCAACCCCACGCGAGGATCATGAAGAAGCTGAAGCTGGACTCGATCGAAGTCACCTCGTTCGAAACGTCGGCGAGCGGCACGCGGGAGCACGGGACGGTTCTCGGGCGCGACGGCAAGCCGGCGCCGATCACGGCCTTTTGCCAGCCCACCACCCCCGACATGGACTGTACCCTCGGCTGCTCGCGCGACACCTCGTGCCCCGACGCGTGCGGCGTCCTGCTCACCGCCGATGCCGGTTGCGAGCTCTAGCGGCCCACGGCCGGCAGCCGGAACGCTGCCGGGGGAGTGACGGGAAAGCCGCGGGGGCCGGACAGCGATGTCCGGCCCCTGCGTGTATCGGTCCACCGAATGAAGCGGAGCCGGCCGGCGCCGAAACGCCTTATACCAAACTCCGAATAAAGAATGGTTGGAACCAAACTGCACTTGTTTCACACGGAGTGAACGGAGTCAGCGGAGTCAACGGAAAATGAAGTTCTCCGTTAACTCCGTTGACTCCGTGTGAAACCACTCTTTTCCAGGAGCTGGTATTACCGCCGCGGCCTGGCTCGCGCCGTGGCCTCGGCCACCAGCGGGTCGTCGGGCCAGTAGTGCTTGGGGTAGCGGCCCTTGAGGTCCTTCTTCACGTCGAAGTAGCCGGTGCGCCAGAAGCTGGCCAGGTCGCGCGTGACCTGCACCGGGCGGTGCGCGGGTGACAGCAGGTGCAGGGTGAGCGGCACCCGCCCGCCCGCGATGCGCGGCGTCTCGGTCCAGCCGAACACCTCCTGCAGCCGCACCGCCAGCACCGGCGCCGCCGCGTCGGCGTAGTCCACCGGGATGCGCGAGCCGCTGGGGACGTCGAGGTGCGTGGGCGCCCAGTCGTCCAGCAGCCGGCGCTGCTCCCACCCCAGCATACCCTCCAGCACCACGACGAGGTCGATCCGCCGCACCTCGTCCATCTTCCGCATCCCGTACAGGTGCGGGCCCAGCCACTCGTGCATCCCCTCCGCCAGCGCGCCGTCCGACACGTCGGGGAATGTCGCGTCGTGATGATGGAGGAAGCCGATGCGCTCCCGCAGCTGCGCGGCGGCCTTCGACCACGGCAGCGAGCCCACGCCCTCGCGGCGCACGGCGTCCACCAGCGCGTCGGCGATGCGCTGCGGGTCGGGGTCGGCCAGCGGCGCCTCGCGCAGGATGATGGCGCCCAGCCGCTCCACCCGCCGCGCGCGCACGGCGCCGGCCGCGTCATCCCACGCCACGGATTCCTCCGTGACCACCTGGTGGGCGAAGTGGCGCTCGACATGGGCCAGCTCCACCGGCGCGGCGATCATGATGCGCCCCTCGCGCCCGGCGTCGTCCAGCTCGGCGGCCACCAGCCAGGGCTGCCCGGAGAGCGACTGCGGCTCGGGGAAGGCGGCGCCGCGCCCGTTGCGCAGCAGGTAGCGCGCGCCGCCGCCCGGCCGCCGCTGCGCGATGCGGTCGGGGTACGCCAGCGCGAGAAGGACGCCCGCCGCGTCGTCGTCCGCGTCGGCCGCGGGGGCGCCCAGGTGGCGGCGCAGCTCCTTCGCTTCGGCGATCACTCGATGCAGCGCCGCGTGGTCCACCGAGTAGCCGCCGGGGCCGCGCTCGCGGCGGAGCGCCGCCAGCCGCAGCCGCACGTCGGCGTCGGGGGCGCGCCCCTCGCCGCGCAGGATGTCGCGCTCGGCGAGGAGCGCAGCCAGGTCGCAGGCGGTGGCGCCCAGGCGCATCTCCTTCCCGCGCAGCAGCATGTGGGCGAGGCGGGGGTGCAGCGGGAGCGCGGCCATCCGCCGCCCGTGCGGGGTGACGGCGCCGGCCGCGTCCAGCGCGGCCAGCCCGGCCAGCAGCTCGCGCGCCTGCCCGAAGGCGGCGGCCGGTGGCGGGTCCAGCCACTGCAGCCCGGATGGATCGGCCACGCCCCACATCGCCAGCTCCAGCGCCAGCGGGGCCAGGTCCGCCTCCAATATCTCGGGCGGGCGGAACGGCTGCAGCGCGGCATCCTCGGCCTCGGTCCACAGCCGCAGGCAGATTCCGGGACCCAGGCGGCCCGCGCGTCCCCGCCGCTGGTCGGCCGAGGCGCGCGACACGGCCACCGTCTCGAGCCGCGTCATCCCCGTGCGCGGCGAAAACCGGGGGACGCGCATCAGCCCGCTGTCCACCACCACGCGCACGCCCTCGATGGTCAGGCTGGTCTCGGCGATGCTGGTGGCGAGCACCACCTTGCGGCGGCCGGGGGGGCTGGGGCGGATCGCCTCGTCCTGCGCGGGCTGCGGCAGGTTGCCGAACAGCGGCATCACGCGGGTGTTCGACGGGATCCCGTCCGCCGCCAGCATCTCCTCCACCCGCCGGATCTCGCCCGCGCCGGGGAGGAAGACGAGCACGTCGCCATCCTCCGCGTCCAGCGCGGAGCGGACGGCGCGCGCGGCCACGGGCTCCATCCGCCCCTCGGCCTTCCGCGGCAGCCAGCGCGTCTCCACGGGATGGACGCGCCCCTCGCTGGTGACGGTCGCCGCGTCGCCCAGCAGCGCGGCGATGGGGGCGCCGTCGAGCGTGGCGCTCATCACCAGCACGCGCAGGTCGTCGCGGAGGATGGCGCGGGTCTGGAGGGTCAGCGCGAGCCCCAGGTCGGCGTGCAGGCTGCGCTCGTGGAACTCGTCGAAGATCACCAGCCCCACGCCCTCCAGCCCCGGGTCGTGCTGCAGCATCCGCGTCAGCACCCCCTCGGTGACCACCTCGATGCGCGTGGACGGGCCGACGCGCGTCTCCATGCGGATGCGGAAGCCGACGGTGTCGCCCACGCGCTCGCCCAGGAGCT
>DASWMA010000499.1:0-4016 GCA_036399995.1 Longimicrobium sp.
GCCCCGCCGGGCACTCCCGAAGCTCTCATCGAACCCTCCCCGCTGAGGTGAAGTTGGGCGACCATATTGTAATTTATCGCGCGACCGACTCTGGTCAAGTGAGCAAAGTGTTACGCAGAGGTCAGCAATCGAGGGGGCCCTGGAGATGAGGGCAGTGGATCACGTCGAAATTCATTATCGCCGGCTGCCGGACCGGGTACAGGTGTTTCGTCAGATGGTGCTGGAAGATGCGGGGGATTACGTTGTGACGTACCTCCCCGGGGCCGATCTCCCGAAGCCCGTCATGGCGGGTGGGCGCGTCGTGCTCGAACCCGGCGCGCCGGTGGTGTGGATCACCTATCGCGGCCGGTGGCACGACGTCGGGCGCTTTCACCTGGCGGACGGCACCTTCACCGGGGTGTACGCCAACGTGCTGACCCCCGTGGCCATGGACGGCGCGCGGTGGGACACCACGGACCTGTGCCTCGACGTGTGGCTGGGCGCGGATGGGCACGCCGAGGTGCTGGACGAAGACGAGCTGCGGGCGGCCGAGGCGGCGGGGTGGGTGGATGCGGAGACCGCGGCCCGCGCCCGCACCGAGGCTGCGGCGCTGCTGGAGGGCGCGGTGAGTGGGGAGTGGCCGCCGCGCGAGGTGCACGAATGGACGCTGGAGCGGGCGCGGGAGGCGGTCTCCCGGCTTGCCGCCGGCCAACAAGAATCGGACGACAGGGGATGAGACTCACGTTCGCACGCCGCGCCCGGCTGGTGGCGCCGCTGCTGGCCGGCGTGGCCGCGCTGGCGCTGTCGGCCGCCGCCTGCGCGCAGGAGGGCGGGGCGGCTTCGGGGCAGGCCACGGCCGCCGCCCGCGGCAACCTGCCGCCGCTGGACTCGGTGCTGCAGCGCGCCAGCCGGTCGCGGCAGCAGGGGAGCCAGTACGCCAGGGTCACGCTGTACGAGGTGTCGGACTTCCAGTGCCCGTTCTGCAGGATGTACCACGACAGCACGTACGCGAAGTTCGACAGCGCCTACGTGAAGACGGGGAAGGTCCGCGTGGTGTTCATCCACTTCCCGCTCCCCAACCACAACCAGGCGTGCGCCGCGGCCAAGGCGAGCATGTGCGCCGGCGCCCAGGGGAAGTTCTGGGAGATGCAGGACCGGCTGTTCGACCGGCAGAGCGACTGGCGCGACCAGGGCGACGCCACGCAGCGGTTCTCGCGCTACGCCACCGAGCTGGGGGTGGAGGCGGCGCAGTACCGCGACTGCATGGAGAACGACCGGGTGAGCGCGCTGATCGTGAACGACATCATGCAGGCCACCGGCGCGCAGGTGAACAGCACGCCCACGCTGATCCTGAACCGCGAGAAGGTCCTGACCGGTGCCGTCCCCTACGCGCAGCTCGCGCGCGAGATCGACGCGCTGCTGGCGGCGCAGGGCGGCACTCCGCCGGCGGGCGCGCCTCCCGGTGCTCCGGCGCAGCCGTAGACATCCGGAACTGCCGGTTTCACACGGAGGGAACGGAGTTAACGGAGGGCACGGAGACGTTCATCGCAGTTTCTCCGTTCCCTCCGCTAACTCCGTGTGAAACATGCAGTTGTGGTTTATCGCCTGGACCACGAAGCCCCTCCCCCGCGCGATTTGCAGGGGAGGGGCTTCGTTTCGCTCGGCGAACGACGCGGTCGGTCTACTCGCCGTCTTCCACCACGAAGGCGCTCACCAGGCGGTCCAAGTCCAGGTACATCTGCCGGGTGACGCTTTCCTCCTCGCGCAGCATGTCGATCAGGCGGTCGTACTGGCCCAGCACCGCCACCGGCACGTGCACCGTCTCGGCGTGGAAGGTCCCCTGGTCGGCAAAGACGAGGCGCACGGGCGCGGTGCGCCCCGGTTGGGTCTGCTCGGTCATTTCGCTCCGTTCGCCGTCACCGGGCACGTTTGAGCCCGGGAATGGACAGCAGGAAGATCAGCGTGATGATCACCGCCGACACCACGCACCACTGGCACCACATCTCGATCACGAACGCCTCGATCCAGGTGAGGTAGCCCGAGAAGGCGACACCCACCGCCGACAGCCCGAACAGCGACAGCGCCACCCAGCGGCTGTTCACGTACCCGGGCTGCAGCCCCACCAGCGCCACCGCCAGGATGGCCAGGTAGGCGCCCACCCCCCACACCGCCACCGGCATCCCCAGGAACACCGCCCAGGGCGAGGCCTGCACCTGCTCGCAGCTCCCCACCTGGCAGGTGAGGCCGCCGATCAGCCCCAGCTTGTACAGCGACAGGTAGGTGGCCACCAGCACCCCCACCAGCGCCAGCACGGCGATGGCCATCCGCGTCACGGGCGGCGCCGCGGCGTGGTCGCCGGCGTACTCCTCCGGGGTGTCGGCGGCCATCGATGCGCTCACGGCGCGGTGGCGCCGCCCGCGGGCGCGGGCGCGGGCGAAGTGCCGATCGGCGCGGCCGGGGTGCCGCCCTCCGGGGCGGCGGCGGCCGGCGCGTCGGCGAACGCGCTGGGGACGATCTCCCTGAGCTGCTGCTCGAGCGCCGTGTAGGTCGGGGGCGTCTCGATCTTGCGGCCGTTCACGAACAGCGTGGGCGTGCCCCCCACCCCCAGCGCGTTGCCGAACTGCGAGTGCTCGGTCACTTCCTTCTGGAAGCGGTCCGAGCGGACGCACTCCTCGAACTTGTCCACGTCCATCCCCACCTGCTGCGCCAGCGGCGCCCACTTCTCGATCGGGTCGTTGTCGAACGCCCACTCCTGCTGCCGCCCCAGGAGCAGGGCGTGGAACTCCCAGAACTTCCCCTGCTCGCCGCCGCAGCGGCCGGCGCGCGCCGACAGCCAGCTCCACTTGAAGCCCAGAGGGAAGTCGTAGAACACCCAGCGCACCTTGCCGGTGTCCACCAGGCGCTCGAAGATCACCGGCTCCACCAGCGCGGCGAACTGCGCGCAGTGCGGGCAGGCGTAGTCGGCGAACTCGTAGATGGTGATGGGGGCGTCGGCGCGGCCGCGCGAGATCCCCTGCACGCGCTGGAGCTGCTCGGGGGTGAGCGGAACCGCGGTGGCGGCGGCCGTGTTGGCGCCGGCGCCCTTGCTGCGGCGCATCTGGGTGACCAGCAGGGCCAGCCCGGCCAGCAGCACCAGGCCCATGATCACGTAGAGGGGCGTCAACGACCGCCGCGGCGTCGGCGCGGGTCGGGGCACGGAGGACCTCCGGTTGGAAAGCGAGTGTTTGAGCGGATTGCGCCCTGCGGCGCGGCGGAACATGATAACCGCCCCGCTCGGAGCCGGGCAAGCGCCCTGCCGCCCCCGAAAGCGAACGGGGAACGCCGCTTGCGAACGGCGGGCGAGGGGACGGGGAACCGGGGACGGGGGACGGCCTGCAACGGCGTCCGTGTCTCCGCCCGGCCGCGAGGCGACTGGAACGCGCGGTATACCCGCGGCACGCCCGGATCGGTCCCGCCGTCCCCCGTACCCTGTCGCTCGAGGGAGTTCATGGATATCCGGCTTACACGCGGCAAGAACCACCGCGTCTGGATGTGGGTGTCGCTGATCGTGGGCGCCTCGGTGGCCGCGATGCTGGCGGCGGCGGTGTTCGGAGACAAGACCAAGGGCGGCACCGTGCGCGGCGTGGGCGCCAACGCCAACTTCGGGAAAGACCGGGCGCCGGTGCAGCCGGTGGTGATCGAGTCGTTCCAAGAGGTGAAGCGGCTCACCGACCGCGAGCTGGGGCGCATCGTGAACCTGACCGGCACGGCCGAGAGCGGTGTGCGCCGCTCGGCGGTGTACGTGCGCACCCCCACCGGCCGGCGCATCCTGGTGCGCTTCGAGCCCACGCCCACGCCCGAGCAGCTGCGCGGCATCTTCAACGGCGGCGGGGTGAACGTGAACGGCTACCTGATGAAGATCTCGCGCGCCGAGTTCAACGTGTGGATGGACACGCTGGGCGTGGTGATCCCGCGGCCCAAGCCCGGCGTCAAGTTCGGCGACCTTCCGGACAGCAATTTCATGCGCGTCGACTCGCTGTTCGTGAAGGACTACTACG
>DASWMA010000500.1:0-8407 GCA_036399995.1 Longimicrobium sp.
TCCTTTCATGCTCACGCGAATATACAAAGTGTACGGCGGAGCGTCAAGGATCGTCCATTTTACTTCGGGTATCCTTGGGGAAGCTGCAGCACGAAGCGCGGGATCGCGGCCTTGAAGCGGGTGCCGTCGGGGCGCACGAGCTCGTAGAAGCCTTCCATGCTCCCCTCGGGCGCCTGGAGAATGCAGAAGCTCTGGTACTCGTGGACGTCGCCGGGGGCCAGCAGGGGCTGCTCGCCCACCACGCCTTCGCCCTCCACCTCGCTGTCGCCGGCCACGGGGTCGTGGATGTACCAGTGCCGCCAGACGAGCTGCGCCGCGGTGGCGCCCACGTTCTCAATGCGGATGTGGTACGCGAACACGTAGCGCGGAGTGGCCGGGCTGGACTGCTGGGGGAGGTAGACGGGGCGGACCGTCACGCGGATGCCGTCGGTGATTCGGTAGTACATCGGGCGCCGATGCGGGTGGACGCGATTAAGGTGCGACGAAGCCTAGGCGCGGCGGGGTGCCGGGTCAATGCACGCCGCGCGCGCCCGCGCCTGTCCCGAGCCGCGGCGGCAGGTTAGATTCTGCCGCGATCCCCCGTTGCCGCCGCGCGCGGCTCGCACCGCTCAACAGAAGTATCGCAACTCCGTGCCCGACATCGCGGTAGACCTCGGTACCGCCAACACGCTGATCCAGGTCAAGGGTCAGGGTATCGTGCTGAACGAGCCCTCGGTGGTGGCGGTGGAGCGCCGCGGCGGACGCGTGCGCGCCATCGGCCTCGAAGCCAAGCGCATGCTGGGCCGCACCCCCGAAGGGATCATCGCCGTGCGCCCCATGCGCGACGGCGTGATCGCCGACGTGGACATGGCCGAGCTGATGCTGCGCCAGTTCCTGGCCCGCGTGAGCCCGCCGCGGCTGTTCCGCACCAAGCCCCGGGTGGTGATCGGCGTACCCTCGGGGATCACCGAGATGGAGCGGCGCGCCGTGCGCTCGGCGGTGAACGCGGCGGGCGCGCGCGAGGTGTGGCTGATCTCGGAGCCGATGGCCGCGGCGATCGGCGTGGGGCTGCCGGTGGTGTCGCCGCACGGGAGCATGGTGGTGAACATCGGCGGCGGGACCACCGAGATCGGGGTGATCGCGCTTTCCGGGATCGTGGCCGACGCGTCGATCCGCACCGGCGGGTGGGAGTTCGACGAGGCGATCATGGCCTTCGTGCGCAAGAGCTACAACCTGCTGATCGGCGAGGCCACGGCCGAGGGGGTGAAGATCCAGATCGGCTCGGCGCACGCCACTGGCCAGGAGCGCGAGATGGACGTGAACGGCCGCGACCTGGTGAGCGGCATCCCCAAGACGGTGCGGCTGTACTCCGAGGAGATCCGCGAGGCGATCCAGGAGCCGGTGCAGGCGATCGTGAGCGCCGTGCGCCGCGCGCTGGAGATCACCCCGCCCGAGCTCGCCTCCGACATCGTGGATGACGGGATCACCATGACCGGCGGCGGCGCGCTGCTGAAGGGCCTCGACGTCCTCCTCGCCGAAGAGACCGGCCTCCCCATCCACGTCGATTCCGAGCCGCTGTCGTGCGTGGTACGCGGCGCGGGGATGGTGCTGGACGACTGGGACAAGTATTCGGGCGTGGTCGCCCGGTAACAACAGGTGCGTGAGTGCGTGAGTGCGTTTGCTCTCGCGCCGACACACGCATCCGCACGCTGCCCACGCACCTAGCACCTAGCACCTAGCACCTCAACCGAACCCTCCTCACCCGACCCGCCCGTGTCCGACCTGCTCCCCACCCCCGCCTCCGCGCCGGCCATGGACCACCTCAAGGCCCTGATCCGCGACGTTCCAGACTTTCCCCAGCCGGGGATCCTGTTCCGCGACGTGACGCCGCTGCTGCGCCAGCCCGAGGCGCTGCGCGAGGTGGTGGCGCACTTCGCCGAACGCTACCGCGACGCGGGGATCGACGCCGTGGCGGGGATCGAGTCGCGCGGGTTCATCTTCGGCGCGCCGCTGGCGATGGAGCTGGGGGTGGGGTTCGTCCCCATCCGCAAGGTAGGGAAGCTGCCGGCGGAGAAGATCTTCCGCGAATACGCGCTGGAGTACGGCACCGCCACGCTGGAGATCCACGTGGACGCGGTGAGCCCCGGCCAGCGCGTGCTGCTGATCGACGACCTGCTGGCCACCGGCGGCACCGCGGCCGCCGCCGCGCACCTGGTGCAGGCGCTGGGGGGCGACGTGGCCGCGGTGGCGTTCCTGATCGAGCTGGAGTTCCTGGAAGGACGCGAGCGGCTGGACGGGTTCGACGTCTACTCGGTGCTGAAGTACTGAGGCCGATCTACTCACCGATCGCGGATCGGGCCGCAATCTCGGCGCGAATTTGCGACTGAAGTCGCGGCTACGACGGCACGCAGTCCGCCTTCGCGGACCTCAACCGCAGGCCGCATCGATGCTCGAAGCCCCTCGCCCGGATGACCGGGAGAGGGGCTTCGTCACGTCCAGGGGAGGCGGCTGCGCTCGTCCCAGTAGGCGGCGGGGTCGCGGGCGAGCGGGGCGAGCCGCGTCCGGGCTTCGTCATCCCACGCCACCCACAGCGCCGCGGTGTTGGAGCGGAGCTGTTCGACCGTCGTGGCGCCGCTGAGCACCACGTCCACCCATGGCTCGGCGAGCACGGCGGCGATGGCGAGCGCGTCGAGCGTGGTGCCGAGGCGGGCGGTCTGCGCGCGCAGCACCTCCATATCCCGCGCGCAGGCCGGGTCGTCGTTGCGCGAGGTGAGGCGGCCGTTCGCGAGGGCTTCCTTCACGATCACACCCAGCCCGGCGGCGTGCGCCTCGGCCAGCGCGGGGCCGGCGGAGGGCTCCAGCACGTTCCACGTGGCCTGCACGGCGCCGAACAGCGGTTCTCCGTCCACGCGCACCTCCATCGCGCGGCGGAGCGTATCCGCCTGCCGCGCGCCGGTGAGCGACAGGCCGATGGCGACGCCTTCGGCCTTCAGGCGAGCGAGACCGGCGATCACGCCGGCGTTGTCGAGCACGCCGGAGTCGAGCGTGGCGGAGTGGATCTGGTACAGCCGCAGGTGCGCCCCCAGCAGCGCCAGCGACTCCGCCGACTGGCGGGCGAGCTGCTCGGGGGTGTGGTGCTTCACCTCGTGCACTTCGGCGTCGGTGCGCCAGCCGGCGGTGTACTCGTAGCCCCACTTGGAGCCGACCACCATCTCGCCCGGGGAGATGCCGCGCGCATCCAGCCAGGTGGCGACGAACTCTTCAGCGCGGCCGTACGAGCGGGCGCAGTCGACGTAGCGGATGCCGAGCTCGCGCGCGGCGTCGAGCACGGTGTGGGCTCGCCCGCGCATCTCGTCCACCGACGTGCGGCCCGCCAAGTCGTGCGCGTGGCCCAGCACCATGTAGCCGGGCCGTCCCAGCGCCGCCATCCCCAGCCCGATCCGCGTCACCTTGAGCCCGGTGCGGCCCAGCTCGCGTGTCTCCATCATCCTCCCGAAACGGCTTTTACCAGACGGACGTGGTACCTGCGCGATCATCAGATGATGGCCCGGCCGCGGGCCACGGATCCTTCGGCCGCCGCCACGCATCGGTGCGGACGCGGGTTGCGCGCGGCGGCGGCGCTCAGGATGCCATGAGTGGGGCGGGGCGATGGTGGTTCGGCGTCGACGCACTCTCGCACTCTCGCACTCTCGCACTCTCGCACCGCGTCATCCCCGCAGGAACCACATCACGTGGCCGCAGCGGAGGCAGATGTACGTGTCGGCGGACGGGCTGGCCCACTCCACGTCCAGGAACGCCGCGGCCTTCGATTCCATCAGCGTCTTCTTCATGCGGTAGCGGTCGTGGCGGCAGATCGGGCACGCGACCGGAGTGCCCTCCACCATCAGCACGGTGCCCTCCTGGGGCGGGGACAGCGGCCTTGGCGGATCCTGGCGCTGCGGCTGGCCCAGCTTCTCCTTCACGTTGGGAGGGAGGCTGGTGCCGCACTTTGAGCACCACGCGTACGGATGGTCGGCGAGGATCTCGACGCCGCACATCCCGCAATGGCCGATCACCTGACGCTCAGTGGTGCCCATCCCATGCTCCGCTCGGGGAGTGAAACCAAAGAAACCGCTGGGGCGCAGCGACTTACGGAACTGCGGCCGCCGCGGTTTCGCCTCACCGTTCCGGCCGCAGCTCCACGGTGCGCACGCGGCCGGTGTCGAGCTCCACCATCCGCAGCGCGTGGTTGTTGGTGTCGGCCACGTAGGCACGCGTGCCGTCGGGCGTGATGGCCACGCCGCCGGGCTCCCAGAAGCGCGCCTCGTCGCCCGCGCCGTCCGCCAGGCCGGGCTCGCCGGCGCCGGCCAGGGTGCGGGCCTCGCGGGTGTACGGGTCCACCGTCTTCACCCGGTGGTTGTAGGTGTCGGCCACCAGCACCTTCCGCTCGCGCCCCCACCAGGCGATCCCCTGCGCGTGCTGCAGCCGCGCGTCCTCGCCCTTCCCGTCGCGGTCGCCGAAGTCGAACAGGCCGCTCCCCACGATCGTCCGCACGTCCGCCCCCGGAACGGCGTAGCGGATGGCGGACGATTCCGCGTCGGCGAAGTAGATGCGGCCGCCGTCCGTCGCGATCCCGCTGGGCTGTGCGAGCGCCGCCATCGCCACGTCTGCGTCGTACACCTCCTCGGCGCCGGAGCCGGCGAAGGGCTCGGCGGTGCCCGCCAGCGGGTCGATCCGCCAGAGCTGGTGCGGGCCGGCCATGGCCACGTACACGCGGCCGTCCTTCCACAGCAGGTCCCACGGCGAGTTGAGCGGCGTCTCCAGCGCCGGGCCGGCATCGTAGCGCCGCCGCGCCTGGTCGCCCACCCCCGCCACCGTCCCCACCGTCCCACGCGCCAGGCTGATGGCGCGCACCAGGTGGTTCTCGGTGTCGGCCACGTACAGCACCTCGTCCGCCAGCGCCAGCCCGTGGGGCGCGCGGAAGGCGGCGGCGTGGCTCGCGCCATCCATCCACCCCGGCCGGCCGCTGCCGAACGCGCGGAGGACGCGCCCCGTGACCCCGTCGTCGTCCAGGTCAACCTCCACCACGCGGTGGTGCCCCGTGTCGGCCACGAACAGGCGCTGCTCGTCCTGCGCGATCACCTTGGCGGGAAAGCGCAGCTCGCCGGGCCCGGGCGGCTGCGTCTCCATCGTGTACGGCACCGCCGCGCCTCCGCCCATCTTCCCCGCCGCCTTCAGCGCCTGGATGAAGTCGCCGATCACCGGCGCCAGCTGCTCGGCCGTCACCTCGCCGGCCTGCATCCCCAGCACGTAGCCCTCGGGCGAGACCACGGCCAGCGTGGGCCAGGCGTTCACCGCGTACTCGCGCCAGGTGCGGAACTGCCGGTCGTTCAGCACGGGGTGATGCACCCCCAGCCGCTCGCAGGCGCGGGCGATGTTCGCGGTCACCCGCTCGTTGACGAACTTCCCCGAGTGCACCCCGGCCACCACCACCTCGCCGCCGAAGCGCCGCTCGAGCTCGGCCAGCTCGGGGATCATGTGGATGCAGTTGATGCAGCCGTAGGTCCAGAAGTCGAGCACCAGGATGCGCCCGCGGAAGTCGGCCAGGGTGAGCTGCTTCCCGCCGGTGTTGATCCACTCCAGCTCGGGGCGGAAGTCGGGCGCGCGTACGGCCATGGGTCTCGTCTGCTCGGTAAACGGTGAGCGGGGAAGATGGGGTGCCGGAGCCGGGATCGGAAAGTCCGGCGGCGCCATTCCCGAACCGGCGGCCGGCCGTCGGCAGGCCCGTGCCCCCGCGGCTGAAGCCGCCGGTGCCGCAGCGACAACGACGGGAAGCCTCGCAGACTGCGCGAGGCTCATCGCGGCGGGGAGCCGGGTCTACCCGAGAATCCGCATGACACGAACAGGGGCGGCGCTGAAATGACTCAGCACCGCCCCTGCCGTTGTCCAACGTACTCGCGCAAACGCGCGCCTGTTGGTCCGGACGCCGTACCACCATCCACCCGCACCGTGGTCACATCAGCGGCATCAGCACCAGGTGCGTGCACGTCTGGCTCCCGTCGTTCTTGCACCCGCCGGCCTCGTCGTGCGTGACGGTGACGCGGGTGCCCAGCAGCTTCTGGAAGAAGCCCTGGATCACTCCGCGGTCGAACTCGCAGGGATAAGGCGTGCCGGTGGTGATCAGCGCCGAGCGATCGCTGGTCATCTCGTGGGTGATGGCCCGGGGTGGCACCCCGCGGTGGTTCATGTCGAACGCGGGCCCGAACGAGCCCGCCACCTTTTCGAAGGTGTCGAGCCCCGGCGGCAGCGGGATGTGGTTGGGGATCTGCTTGCCGATCTGCAGCAGCGTGTTGGGCCCCATCTTCTGGCCGATGGTGCGCAGCGACGCGACGTAGGCGCGCAGCGGGTACCAGAGCGCCACGTCGATCTCCGTGATTCCGTGGTCGGCGAGGATCGCCTCGCCGCGCTTCCGGAAGGGGCCCATCGCCGCGAGCATGGACAGGATGTTGCCGCCGCTCACGATGGCGTCGGCGGGAACGTTCGATTCGTCGATCACGTCTGCTGCTTGGGGCGTGGGGAAAGCGGCGGTGGTGGCAGGCGGCCGCACGCCGTCGAAATTCTGGGATGCTACGGCTTCGACGGAGGTGTGGAAATATCGTGGCGTAATCTGCTACGGTCAAGGGTAACACTTTGCAAGGGAGCCATTTAGTTCACTCTGTGTCCCTTTCGTGCCGCAATGCAGAATAGAGGTGTTCGGCTCGCCGGCTGCCGTTGCGGCAGACACAAGAAGCGGGCACCGCGGCTGGATTGCCGCGGCGCCCACGTGGTTTTCTCCAGCGCGCGTGGAGATCGCCGAGCGATCAGCCCACCGCCTCCAGCGCGGACGCGGCCGGCGCAGCCGTGCGAGCCGGGCGCACCGCGGGGACGCCGGCCGTGGCGCAGATCACCGCCACCAGCGGCTCGTCGGCGTACTCCAGCGCCACGTGGCCGTCGCGCGGCGCCACGCGCACCAGCGGGTGCCGCATGGTGCGCGCGAACTCAAAGTCGGCATAGGGGGTGAAGCCGGCACGGCGCAGGCGCTCCACCCACACCTCCACGGGCTCGTGGCGCTCGCAGCGCGTCTCCTCGGCGTTCGACACGATGTCCTCGATCTCGCGCGCGAAGAACATCTTCAGCGCGGCGGCCTCCTGCGGCGTCACGTTCAGCTGGTCGATCAGCCGGAAGGTGAGCCCGAAGTGGTAGTACGCGTTCTCGAAGCGCTCCACCAGCGAGGCGGCGTGGTGGTTGGAGCTGGGCTCGGCCAGCACCACCGCGTCGGGGTCGAGCTCGCGCAGGCGGCGGAACACCTGGTCGCGCAGCGGCTCGCCCTCGGTGCAGCGGATGTGGTGCGCCGCGAACGACGCGTTCACCACCAGCGGGCAGTCGAAGGCGGCGAACTGCGCCCACTCCTCGTCGGTCACGTCTTCCACCACCCTGTGCACCGGCACGAACTCGAGCTCCACCCCCGCCTGGGCCGTGGCTTCGTAGAGCGCCGAGTGCGACTCGATCAGGCTCCCCGCGTCGGGCTCGATGGCGATCACGTTCAGCTTGCGCGGCAGGCGCCCCTGCTGCGCCAGCAGGCGGAGCATGGCCACCTCCTGCTGCCCCGAGCCGATCCCGATGTCGAGGAGCGTGACCTCGTCGTTGCCGCCCACGAAGCGGGCCAGCAGCTCGTTGGCCAGCGGCGCGGTGAGCGACACCGTGGGCAGGTGCTGCGCCACCAGGTTGAAAAGCGAGATCTGCGTGTCGCGGAACTGGCGCAGGTACAGGTTCAGCTCGGCCGTGCGGTCCGAGCGCAGCCGCCGCGAGAGCGCCGTGGCGAACAGGTAGGCGTGCAGGTCGCTCCCGTGCGCGTCGCCTTCCAGGTGCTCGTCCACCAGGTGGGCCAGCAGCGCGCGGGCGTTCTCTTCACGGCCAGCGGCGGCTTCCTGCGCAACCGAGAGCAGGGTGGCGTACTTGCGAGTGTTCATGCCGGTCTCCTGTGGTCTTTCGCGTTCGTTCCGCGCCGGCGCACGGGGAGCGCACGCCGGGAGGCGGAGAGGGGCTTGAGGGTGGTGCGATTGATCCCGAAATCGGGCGTGGGGGCCGCCCGCCGTCGGAAGGGGGTAGACACCGTGACGGAGCCATACCGCGTCTAATCCGCCGCAACGTCCGTACATAATTTATGCACCACGTTTACTTACCGCAAGTCTTTGATACGCGCTTTCGTGTATTCAGGTATCGAATGAACCAGGTGTATCGCATATATCCCATTGAATCTGAATAAGATACCACTATGTCGCAGAGTGGGGGGTACGTCGCACGATGTGCTACACGGCGGCCACACAACGCCGTTGTGTAGATTCTTTTTACGTACGATTATTATACAAACATGCCGATTTGATCCCACTTGGGAACACGAAAGCGGCCC
>DASWMA010000501.1:0-2594 GCA_036399995.1 Longimicrobium sp.
GCCGCCCCCTGCACCTCCACCGCCGGCCGCGCGAAGTGCGACGGCTCGATGCGGCGCCCGTTCACGCTCACCCGTGTGACCCCCGCCGCCTCGAGCGCCGCGCCGAACCCGCCCCCCGCCGCCAGGATGCGCGGCGGCAGCGCCACGGCCGAGAGGAAGCGCCCCAGCGACTCGGCGGTGATCTGGTGGCGCAGCGCCAGCTCGTGCACGCCGTGCTCCACCAGCCGCGCGGCGAAGCGCTGCACGTGCGGCGAGCGCCGGGCAGCGCTCTCTCCATTCACGGAAAGGCCGCCCGGCGCCACGCCGATCACCATGTCTTCGCCATACGCCAGCAGCGCGTCTTCCAGCTTGTGCAGCGCGGCGCTCAGCGTGGGGTGCACCAGCGGGTAGAACTCGCTCAGGGAATGCCCCTTGGCGAGGTCCACGACCAGTGCAGGCACGCTTTTCGGTGCGCTCATACGGCAGCAGTCAGCGCTTGATGCGTTCGCCCTCGTCTTCGTACCGGAAGATCCAGGCGGCCAGTGCCCCCGGGCGGATGGTCCGCTCGCGGTGCCACGGCTCGATGTCCCACTGCGACCCGCCCTCGGCGCCGGGCTCGGCGTCCACGCGCGCCAGCACGCCCACCGCCCGGTCGCGCCACGCCTCCCAGTTGGCGGGGCGCAGGTCGACCCATCCCTTCCAGGCGGTGTCGTCCACCGCTTCACCCGGCGCGGGCTCCACCACCACCTTGCGGCCGCGCAGCACCCGGGCGCCGTCGGTCAGCAGCACGGCCAGGTTGGCGGAGAGGATGCGCGTGCGCAGGTCGGGGTCGCCCTGCACCAGTCGCTCGCTCTCTTCCGAGAACGCATTCGGGTCGAGCCCCGCCACGCGCTCCAGGTCGCCCTCGCACAGCCGCCGCAGGATCTCGCCCTCGAACAGCAGCTTGGTGAGCCGCGGCGGGCCCAGCATCTCGAAGCCCACGCTGCGGTTCCCCGCCCCGCGCTCCAGCGAGTCCATGTAGCTGAGCGCCGACTGCCGCAGCACCCCCGCGCGATAGGTGGGGCCGCTGGTGGACGCGTCGAGCGCGGCGACCACGTCGTGCCCGGTGGGGTGCCCGGTCATCTCGCGCACCGCGTCGCGGGCGATCTCTTCGGGGGTGATGAACTCCATCAGCCCCAGCGCGGTGATCGCCTCGAACTCGTCGGGGCTGAACAGCCCGTTCTCGCCGCTGTCCAGGTACACCCCCTGGAGCGCTTCGCCGGTGTCGCGCCACAGCGCGTCGCGCCCGAACTCCCTGCGCGACTCGCGCGTGGCGTCTTCCGCGGGGAACGCCCGGTCCAGCGGCACCGGCGCCAGCGCGTCCACCCGCGTGATCGGCGCGCCGCGCCACACCACGTCGCCCGCGCGGATCGCCTTCCAGCTGATGGCCGCGGTGGGCTTGATCTCCTTGACCGCGGGGGCGCCGGGGGTGCGCGCCATCAGGTACAGCAGCAGCGTGTGCGCGCCCGCCACCGCGCTCTTGGACAGCAGCTGGCGGCTGGGGCGGTCTTCGCTGTGGGTGAAGGGGATGTTCAGCCCCATCCCGCCGGTGCCCGCCGTGCCGATCTTCAGATACACGCGCGTTCCCACCGCTTGCATGGCGTGCAGCGCCACCCACACGTGGTGGATCAGGTGCGGCAGGGTGAGGGTGGTCAGGTGCTTCTCCACCGCCTCCAGCCCCACCGGCCCCGCGGCGGCCGCCTCGCGCAGCGCCGACGCGCTCTTGAACACGTTCTGGTAGGCGAAGCCCGTGGCCGTGTTCACGCAGTCGATCACCGCGTCGGGGCGGTGGCGCAGCACCATGTCGCCCAGCGCCGAGCGCCGCAGCGTCTCCTCGCCGAGCGGGCCGTACAGCTCGTCGAGCATGGCGGCGCGCGCGGCGGGGTCGTCCAGCATCCGGTCGCGCGCCGCATCCTTGAACGCCAGCGGGGCGAACAGGTTCCCCCACTCCGCCGCGATCTCGGTCTCCCCCGCCACCGGCCGCAGCTCGTCGGCGCCCTCTTCCGCCTCGCGCTGCGTGAGCGCCGAGATCACCAGCGCCGCCGGCTTCAGCGGCAGCAGCTCGCGGGCGATCGCCATCCCCACCAGCCCCGAGCCGCCCAGGATCAGCACGCGAGAATTCCGAATATCCAAGATCTAGCCTTACGTCTGTCGTGGTCTGGTTGGATCTGTCACCCCCGCCCGCGCCCGCCGCCGGGCTTGCCGCCGCGCGGGCCACCCCCGCCCTTTCCGCCGCGCGCTCCGGGTCCGCCGGGCCGCCCGCCCCGCCCGCCCGCACCACCGGGGCGGCCGCCGCCCGGCCTGCCGCGCGGCCCGTCGTCGCCCGACGGACGCCGGCCGCCGCTCTTCGCACCGCCACGCCGCGGCGCGTCGCCCTCGCCGCCCGACTCGTCGCGCCCCCGGTCCGGCCGCCCCGTGCGCGGCCACTCGGCCGTCATCTCGCCCCCGGCGGCCTGGCCCGTGCGCCGCGCACCCGTCCCGGTCCGCGGCTCCTCGTCGTCCCTGCGCGGGGCTCCGCCGCCGCGAGGCGCGCCCTTCCCGGGCCGCCGCGCCGGCGCGTCGTCGTCGTTCCGCCG
>DASWMA010000502.1:0-3008 GCA_036399995.1 Longimicrobium sp.
CCCGACCTCCGCCGACGCCGGCCCCGAGGCGGTCGCGTGGTTCGCCGCCTAGCTTGGCATCTCCCTCCCGCCGGCGCCTCATGAAGATCGGCATCACCTGCTATCCCACCTACGGCGGCTCGGGCGCCATCGCCACCGAGCTGGGGATCGAGCTGGCCGAGCGCGGCCACGAGATCCACTTCATCTCGTACGCCCAGCCGTTCCGGCTTCCCCACTTCATGGAGCGCGTGTTCTTCCACGAGGTGGAGATGGTGCATTACCCCCTGTTCGAGCACAACAACTACTCGCTCGCGCTGTCGGCGGTGATGCACGAGGTGGCGCTGCGCGAAGAGCTCGACCTGCTGCACGTGCACTACGCCATCCCGCACGCCACCAGCGCCTGGATCGCGCGCGAGATGCTGGGCGACCGGGTGCCGACGAAGATCATCACCACGCTGCACGGCACCGACATCACCCTGGTGGGGCAGGAGCGCAACTTCTGGGAGATCACCCGCTTCTCCATCCTGAAGAGCGACGGGATCACCTCGGTCAGCGACTACCTGAAGCGCGAGACGGTGGACGCCTTCCGCGTCCCGGAAGAGCGCATCGAGGTGGTGCCCAACTTCGTGGACCCGGATCTCTACGGCCGCGACCGCTACCCCTGCTGGAAGACCGCCTTCCTGCGCGACGGCGAGAAGCTGGTGCTGCACGTCTCCAACTTCCGCCCGGTCAAGCGCATCCGCGACGTGGTGAGGACCTTCGCACGGCTGGCGAAGGAGGTGCCGGCGCGTCTCGTCTTCGTGGGCGACGGGCCCGAGCGCCCCGCCGCGGCCGAGGAGGCGCGCGAGCACGGCATCACCGACCGCGTGGTGTTCCTGGGAAAGCAGGACTCGGTGGCCGAGATCATGGCGTGCGCCGACCTGCTCATCCTCCCCTCGCAGAACGAGAGCTTCGGCCTGGTGGCGCTGGAGGCGATGGCCAGCGGGGTGCCGGTGATCGCCTCGCGCGCCGGCGGCCTTCCCGAGGTGGTGGACGACGGCGAGACCGGGTTCCTCGCCCCCGTGGGCGACGTGGAGCAGATGGCCGCCGGCGCCGTGCACATCCTGCGCGACGCCGACACCTGGCGCCGCTTCAGCGAGCAGGCGCGGCGGAGCGCGGTGGAGCGCTACGGCGTGGACATCATCATCCCCCACTACGAGCGGTACTACGACCGCATCGTGAACGGCGCCGTGCACCCCGAGCCGGCGCTGGTCCCCGCGGATTGATCGCGGATGCGGAGGATCCTGGAAACAGCGGGCTCACGCAGAGCAGCAGAGGAGCAGAGAACGGCACGGTCGTCTCCGCTCCTCCGCTGCTTCGTCGTTCCGCCCTTCGATCCGCATCTGGCGCGCGCGGGGGCCCACGGCCCAGTTTGACGGCCGAACGCACACCGTCACCCGCGCGCCACGAATGACGCTCCCGAACGAAGCCATCAACCTGATCCAGGCCGCCCTGGCCGAAGACGTCGGTCCCGGCGATTTCACCTCGCTGTGGACCGTGCCCGAGGGCCGCCGCGCCGTCGCCCGCATCGTCGCCAAGGCCTCGGGGGTGATCGCGGGGGCGGAGGTGGCGGTGGAGGTGTTCCGGCGCGTGGACCCGTCGCTTGCCGTCCACGTGGAAGCGGCGGACGGGACGGCGGTGGAGCCGGGGGACCTGGTGATGCGGATCGAGGGCTCGGCGCGCTCGATCCTCACGGCCGAGCGGACGGCGCTGAACTTCCTGCAGCAGCTCAGCGGAGTCGCGACGATGGCGCGGCGCTACGTGCGCGAGGTGGAGGGCACCGGCGCGCGGGTGATCGACACGCGCAAGACCACGCCGGGGATGCGGCTGCTGGAGAAGGCGGCGGTGGTGGCCGGTGGCGGCGCCAACCACCGCGTGGGGCTGTACGACATGGTGATGATCAAGGACAACCACATCGCCGCCGCGGGGGGGATCACCGCGGCGGTCGGGGCCGTGCGCGCCCGCAACGACCGCGGGCTGCGGGTGGAGGTGGAGACGACCACGCTGGACGAGGTGCGCGAGGCGATCGCCGCGGGGGTCGACCGCATCATGTTCGACAACATGACGCCCGAGACGATGGCGGACGCGGTCGCCCTGGTCCGCGCGGCGGACCCGCGGCCCGAGACCGAGGCGTCCGGCGGGATCACGCTCGAGACGATCGCCGCCTTCGCGCGCACGGGGGTCGACTTCATCTCCGTGGGCGCGCTGACGCACTCGGCGCCCGCGCTGGACCTGTCGCTGCGGCTGGAGGGCGCGTGAGCGACGTAGCCGCCGAGCGGTGGGAGGGCGCCACCGCGGGCGAGCTGGCGGCGCGCTGGGGGGTGCCCGCGGTGCACCTGTTCGCGCGCGCCGGCTCCACCAACGACCTGGCCCGCGCGCTGGCCGAGGGTGGCGCCCCCGCCGGAACGCTGGTGCTGGCCGACGAGCAGACGGCCGGGCGGGGGCGGGGCGGCAAGGGGTGGACGTCGCCGCCCGGGGTGGGGGTGTGGATGTCGATGGTGCTGCGCCCCGCCTCGCTGGCCGCGCCGGGGCTGCTGCCGATCGTGGTGGGGCTGGCGGCGGCCGACGCGCTGGACCCGTTCGTCCGCCCCGCCCAGATCGCGGTGAAGTGGCCCAACGACCTGCACCTCGCCGGGCGCAAGCTCGCCGGCATCCTGTGCGAGGGGAGCTGGGACCGCGCGCGGCCCGGGTACGTCGTCGCCGGGATCGGGATCAACGTGCTGCACTCGCTGGGCGACTTTCCCGCGGAATTGCAGCAGACCGCCACCTCGCTGCGCATCGCCGCGGGGTGGACGCCGCCGCGCGCCGACGTGGCGGGCGCGGTGGCGGGCGCGCTGCTGCGGCGCGTCAACCAGCCCCCCGCCGAGCTCGGCGGCGCGCTGCTCGACGCGCTGCGCGGCCGCGACGCGCTGCTGGGCCGCCCCGTGCGCGTCACCGGCCCCGACTCGGTGGCGGGTACGGCGATGGGGATCACCCCCGCGGGTGCGCTG